>JAFRNO010000659.1 GCA_017430155.1 Kiritimatiellia bacterium
GGACAGAAGGGGCGTCTTGCGATGTCGCGTCTCGCGGACGGCGACGACTACACGAGCTTCACCTACGACCCCGCGAAGAGCGTGTGGGGCATGAACACGAACGCCGTGCGGATGACCTTTCCCGGCAACCGCGTGATGGAGATCCCGTGGTCGCCGTGGGACAACCCGAGCGGCCCCGCCACCACGAACATCCCCGGCATGTACTACCTCGCGGGCGCGGCGATGAACGCCGCGCCGGGCGTCCAGCCCGCACGCCAGCCGCACGACTATCATTACAACGTCTTCGACATGCACTCGCAGTTCGGTCCGCAGTGGGCGTACCCGTTCCCGCTCGGCGGCGGACGGCTGCTCGTCTCGTACATGCCCGAGGGGTGCCGCTACTACCGCGGGCCGTATTCGTCACGCTTTGGCGTGTACGCGATGGACGAGACGGGCCGCCGCGAGCTGCTCGCGTTCGACTGGGGGCAGCACTGTATGCAGCCGATCCCCGTGAAGCGCCGCACGCCGCCGCCGCGCACGCTTGCGAAGCTTGACTACCGCGAGGGCTTCGGCACGTACTACGTGCAGGACGTCTACGCCGGCGCGGCGATGGCGGGCGCGCCGAAAGGATGCGTGAAGCGGCTCCGCGTGATCGGGCTCGAGTACCGTCCCGTCCACATCGGCTGGAACTGGCAGTACGGCTGGCACTCCACGCAGGGGAAGATCGGCACGCCCATCGCGGTGGGCAACGGCGCGTACGACGTGAAGCACGTGCTCGGCGAGGCGGACGTGGAGGCGGACGGCTCGTGCAGCTTCCGCGCGCCGGCGCGCACACCTCTCTATTTCCAGCTCATCGACAAGGACGGCTGCTGCATCCAGACGATGCGGAGCTGGTCCACGCTCCAGCCAGGCGAGGTGAACGGCTGCATCGGCTGCCACGAGCATCCGCACCAGGCGGGCGTGGAGAACTCGAAGGCGCTTGCCCTGCGCCGCCCGCCCCAGCGCCTCAAGCCGTGGCTGCCGGGCGGCGAGACGCATCCGTTCATCGCCACGCTGGAGAAGGAGGGACCGCTCGCCTCGCTCGACAACTGGATGGGGCTCAACCGTCCGAAGGTGGTGGTGGACACGGACCGGAACGACGGCTTCAGCTTCTCGCGTCTCGTCCAGCCCATCCTCGACGCGAAGTGCGTCTCCTGCCACGACGGATCCGGTAGGGCGGGGCGTCCTCGACCCGCCGAACTTGGAATGACGCCGCCCCCGTCGATGGACCTCCGCGGGACGCGCGGCCAGCTTCCGCCCTCCGACGACCAGTCGAAGCGCAAGTACACCACCTCCTACCTCGCGCTTACGTACAAGGGCCAGTGCAACGAGAAGGTCAACTTCGCGCACGGCCTCGGCTTCGCGCCGTTCAAGCCGCCGTACTCCTTCGGCGCGGCGAAGAGCGCCGTGTGGCTGTCGCTCAAGAAGGGGCACCACGGCGTGGCGCTCACGCACGCGGAGCTGCGTCTCCTTGCCTGCTGGATCGACCTTGCCGTGCCGTTCTGCGGTTCGTACGTGGAGCACCACGACTGGAACGACTGGTACATCCAGCGCTTCCAGTACACGTGCAACAAGTGCGTGGCGTTCGCATGGCAGGAGCTGAACGACGTGCGACGCGAGTACGGCCTCGCGCCCGTACCGCTCTCGGGCTTCGTGCCAAATGTCGCCGAACCACGTCGTCAGAAATATTGGAGCGAGTGATTCGGGCGCATTTTTGGTATAATAATGCGCATGGACATCCGCTTAAAGACCCTATGGGCCGCCTGTCTCGTCTGCGGGATGGTGTCGGCCGAGGCCAAAGTTTGGAACGTGCGCGACTACGGCGCGAAGGGCGACGGCGCCGCGAAGGACACGGCGGCGATCCAGCGGGCCGTTGACGCGGCGAGCGCGGCGGGCGGCGGCGAGGTGCTGCTGCCGAAGGGCACGTACCTCAGCGGCTCCGTGTTCCTCAAGAGCGGCGTGGACTTCCACCTCGCCGAGGGCGCGACGCTGAAGGGGAGCCCCGATCCCGCCGACTACAACGCGCTCGGCGTCGCCCCGCAGAACTGGGGCCGTCTGGGCACCGGCGACAACATCAGCGGCGGGCACCTCCTTCTCTGCATCGAACAGAAAAACGTGGCCTTGCGCGGCCCCGGGAAGATCGACGGCAACGTGAAGGCGTTCCTCAAGATGCCCGATGGCTCGCATCCGGCGAACAAGCTCAAGATCCCGTGGCGTCCCGCGCAGATGGTGTGGTTCGTCGAGTCGAAGAATGTCACGATCCGCGACATCGAGCTCGCCGACGCGCCGTACTGGTCGTGCTTCGTCTACGGCTGCGAGGACGTAGTTGTGGACAAGGCCTACATCCATACCGTGCGCCAGCCGCACACGTACAACGGCGACGGGCTGGATATCGACTCTTCGCGCCGCGTGCGCGTGACGGGCTGCCGGATATTTACTGCGGACGACTCGATCACCCTGCGCGCGGCGGGGCAGAATTATCTCAAGAACGACGGGCCTTGTGCGGACGTGGTCGTGTCCAACTGCACCTTCTCCTCCGACTGCAACGCGATCCGCCTCGGCGTGGGCAACGGGGTGGTGCGCGACTGTTCGTTCACGGACATCCGCATTGAGAAGACGCGCTACGCCGTCAACGCGGTCGGCGCGTGGTCGCGTCCTGAGCCGGGCGTGGACATCTCGAACATCTCCTTCCGCGACATAACGATCGACGCGAAGGCCTTCTGCAAGTTCTACTA
>JAFRNO010000660.1 GCA_017430155.1 Kiritimatiellia bacterium
CAGTTGCGGGTGCCGGCGTGCTGGAAGCATCCCATCGCCGTCGTGAGCACCGCGTTGTCGTTGGGGTTGAGCGAGTAAAGGATCGTCTTGGGAAGAAGGTTCTCTTCTTCGAGACTGTCCAGGAGCCTCACCAGCGCCTGCGCCGTGTCGGGCGTATTGATGCAGTCGTATCCGGTGTCGGCGCCGAGCACGCCGTACATGCGCGTGTTGGCGTTGCGCAGCGCGCCGTAGTGCAGCTGCGGACGGATGCGGGCGATGACCGTCGACGAGCCGGATATCGCGGCGCGCGGCACGTCGAGGCGCGTCAGCCACGCGGAGTAGATCGTGTCGCCGCTTGCGTTGACCGAGACATTCGTGACGATGGGGAAGTCCATGCAGGGACTCTGCACAGTCACGCCGCGTGCCGGCAGGTAGACGCTGGCGTTCTGCCACTGCGGCCCGCCGAACGGGTCGCCCATCGCGTTCGGCACGACATGGGCACGTGCGTATGCGTTCGCGTTCGTGCCGCCCCAGTGCCTCACGTCGCGCACCTCGTTCGTCTGCACATTGCCGTCGCCGTTGATGTCGCGGTCGAACTTCCACCAGAGCCGCGCGTCGTCAAAGACGGACGCCGCCGCCGTCCCGGCAATCGCCAGGACCACTCCGCACAAAACCTGCCTTTTCATCTCGATCTCCTACTTCACCAGGATCCGCGTGCCGATTACCGGGCCGAACTTCAGCTTGCGGCCGCCGTCCGTGAGGAAGACACGCCAGATGCCCTTGTCGTCCGTGAACGGCGTGCCGTCGCTCGCCACCAGCTCCAGCGCCGGCGCGGCGGCGATCGGCGAGTTGGACTCCACCAGCGTCTTCGACGGACCGTACGTCTGCTCGTTCAGCAGGTCCGCCCCCGTCACGCGCAACGTCGCCTTCCCCGCGGCGAACGCGAACGTGCCGGCGGAAAGCAGCGGCGCCGCCGTGCCGCCCTGCGTGGCGGAGGTGATCTCCAGCTCGCCGCCGGGATACGCGCCCGTGAAGGCGAGCGTGCCGCCCAAGAGGCGCGTCGCGCCCGTGTAGGTGGCGGTCGCGCTGACGGTCATCGTCCCCGCGCCGGCCTTCGTGAGGCCGCCCGTTCCGCTCAGCGTCTTGCTGACGGCGAGGTCAAACCCGGCCGTCTCGAACGTCACGTTGTTCGCGGCGTTCGTGGAGGTGAGCGTGGCGTTCACCTTGAAGATCGTGTTCTCCGTCGCCCGGATCGTGCCGCCGCGCAGCGAGCAGCTATAGGGCTCGTTCGCGTTCGTGCCGTTGCCCGTGATGATGCCGCCCGATCCCACGTTCAGCTCGCCGCCCTCCATGTTGTACGTGCCGTGTCCGCCCCCGTTCGAACGGCAGTTGATGTCGAACGTCTTGCAGAAGATCTCGCCGCCCGTCTGGTTCAGCGTGCCATGGCCGTCCACGGCGATGGCGAGCTTTCTGCCGTTGTCGACGACGAGGCTTCCGCCCGAGAGGTTGTAGAAGCAGCGCGCCTGCGGCCAGTGCCCGAAGTGGAAGCCACAGTTGCCGCCGCCTTCGTCGACGGCGCTCACCGTCCGCAGCCGCCCGCCCGTCTGGTAGACGATGCCCGTCATGAAGCCGGCCGCCGAGCCGTTCGCGTTCGTGACGTTGGGTCCGTTGCCGCCCTCGAAGACGCTGCACGTGAGGTCGCTTCCCTCCTCGATGTTGACGACATGATACGAGTTTGTCGCAAGCGGACGGTCGAGGTTCGTGTAGCGCGTGCCCGTGCAGAAACCGCGAGCGGGCGCATCCACCCGTGTGTTGCGGAACGTGACGCCGCCCGCCGCGCCGTAAACCGGGACCGTGTTCGTCATGGTGCAGTGGTCGAACACGAGCGTACCGCCGTCGAACATCAGGAAGGTGCCGTTCGTGACGGCGCAGTTGGCGAGCGTATACGTGTCCGCCCGCTCGTAGACGAAGTAGGAGCTGGTCGCCTCGCCGTAGAGCGACTTGATGTTGCCGAGCGTGCCCGTGGTGCCCTTCCGCGCGCCGATCTGCAGATAACGGTGGTTCTGGCCGCCCGCCACGGCCAGCTGGCCGCTCCACGTGTTGTCGGTGGAAGTGATGCGCAGATGTCCCTCGTTCAGGCGGATCCGCCCAGACCCCCTCAGCGGGCCAGCCAGCACGACCGTAGAGGAGTGGCCGTCCTTCGCGTTCGCGTTGACCGTGACGTTCGTCTGCAACGTCAGCACGCCGGAGAACGTCCCGATTGCGCTCACGGTGTTGTTGCCCTCGTTGAGCGTGGACGTCTTCTCGACGACCACGGCGGTGGGCATCGTCTTCGTGTCCCACAAGTTCAGCGTGCCGCCCCTCAGGACGAACTGGCCTTTGTTGCCGGACGCGCCGCCGCCGTTTCCGCCCAGGACCGTGTACATCGCGCTCGGGAGGAGGTACACCTTCTCCGTCCCCTTGAAATTCAACGTGCTCACGCAGAGCTGGTCGAGGATGTTGGAAACGGACAGGTTGTGGTTCAGCAGGTTGATCGTGCCGACGTCGACGCGATGGGGGCCGCAGAACAAAGAGTCGGCGCTGTCCAAGTTCACGTTGCCGAACGACCTGTTGGTGAGCCCCGGGCCCGTGTTGGCGACAGCCCCCATGCCCTTGTAGCCCGTCCCGTAGGGATGGAGCGTCGGAAGGCCGCCGCCGGCGAGGCTGCAGCCGTTGACGTCGAGCGTCGCGCCGGGCTTGACTGTGACGTCCTTCCGGCCAAGCGCCTGCACGTTGTTCGGCGTGAGCCTGAGAATGCCCTCGTACACCCCCGAGTCGCCGAGAACATTGGTATAGGCCGTCCGGAACACGTTCGTCGCGCCGAGGACGAGCGTGCCAAGGCCGTACTTGCGGAACGTGGCGCCCTCCATGCGCAGCGGCACGCTGCTCGTGGCCGTCATTCCCTCCGCCACGTTCAGGCTGAAGTAGGCGACCTCGGCGCTGTTCGTGATGATCGCACCCGGCGCGCCGTTGATGGTGACGCCGTTTCCGTTGAACGTGATGCCGCCCACGTCCACCTCGCCCGACACGGTCACGGTGCAGCCGTCGTCCGCGAACACGGCCGTCGAACCGGGGATCCAGGCCGTCGTGCCGTTGTTCCAGTTGAGGCTCGTGGTGTCCCACGTGCCGTCGCCGCCGCTCCACGTGAGCGTGTCCGCGACGGCCATCGCCGCTGCGCCAACCACCAGCCAAACTGCTATCTTTCTCATTTCTGTTCCCTCCTTTTCAACGCGCATAGCTTGTGCGCATTATCGAATCATGATCACGGCACCTTTTACCTTCTCGTAGCGCATGAACTTCGACGGATCGAGCACGCCCGCGCTCACGCGCAGGTTGTCGAAAATGCCGTGGACGAACGCGGTCGACGAGCCCGAGCCGCCAAGGACGATATGCGCGCCGACACTCGGATCGAAATAAAGCACGCCGGTAATCGACTTCTGTCCATACAGCTCGTAATCCCTGTAGACCGTGAAGACGACAGCCGATCCGTCGGCGTTCGGTTCAATTGTCAGAGCCCAATGATGCCACTGATTGTCGTCTATTGGCCCTGCATGAATGGCACAGGAACTCTGGCTGCCCATCGTCGCGCCGCCGTCCGTCGACAGGAACCCGTCAACCTTGAGGTAATTGTTCTGCCACCAAAGCGTCCAAACGGGATTTGACATGCTGCCGCCCTTGCAGAAACGCACGATGCTCGCGCTGTTGCTCACGCTGGAAAGTTTCGCGAAGAACTCCACCGTCAGGTCGGGACGCTCCAGCAACACGTTGCGCGGCCAGTCCACGTAGCCGCCGTCAAGCTGGACGGCCTTGCCGCATTCGACTTTGTTCGTGCCATTCTCGCCGTCGAGCACCACATGCCCGCTTCGCGACTGCACGATCTGCGGATCCCCTGCATCCCCGCGCGCGTAGCCCGTGCCTGAAGGCGCCGTCGCGGCAGCCTGTCCCGTGGCGTAGGGATCCTCCGCGTCGTCGAATGTCGCGTCCATGAGCGTCTCCACCGTGCGCAACGCCAGGAACTCGCCCGTCTTCAGCGCGCGGCGCGTGATGCGCACGGCGTCGATTTTCCCTTGGAACGCCTGGGCGCCGTCTGCCCCGCCCACGAAGTTACGCTTCTGCCCGCCGATGAAAAACCATTCGTTTGCGCCTAGATTGGCAACATGCAGGGACTTTTCCACTCGTTTGACTCGCTTATAATCTACGAAGTGGGAAAAATAGCCGTTCTCGTAAATGACGGCAGCATGATGCCATTGTCCGTCATTGACCGTCCATGAAGACGAGAGGTCTGTAAGAGTCCCATAACGTGTTCCATACCCGCGAGCCAGCACCTTCCCGTTGCTGACGCCCCATTTCAGGAAGGGACAGTAGATGAAGGTATCCATCTCGCTTGTACTGGCCGCCTCCGTCTTGAATACGCACTCGATCGTGAAGTTCGTTTCGGGCAGACGGCAGATCGGATCCGGGATGTGGACGACGTCCGTGCCTGGAGCGGCCGCGCCGGCTGGCTGGGCGCCGGTAATCTTCAGCGAGCCGACGTTGGAGGCGAGCTTTTCGTCAAAGCCGAGCGTGTCGCCCCATGTGTCGCCAGTCGACAGGGTCGGACGGAGCTCCTCGATGAGGTGGTCGGCGTTACCCTTGTCGGCGAACACGTACCAGCGGGGAATGAAGGGATTGTTGTAGGCGGCGTTGTGGATGTTCCAGTTCCGCGCATTCCACATGTAGTTCGTGCTGTTGCTGCCGACTGTCTGCTGGCAAGGCACGACGTATTGGCGGGAGAACCCAAGCCCCCTGGCCGCGCTGTCGAAAGTGAGCATAAGGGCCGTGTCGTCGTCGGCCGGACCATCCACGAGCGGCACGAGGAAATGGTTGTCTGAGAGCGTCGTGTCGGAAATGCGCACTTCGGCGATGTCGCCCCAGAACGTGCGCGTATTTGCCGCATACGGCTGGCAGCCGATGGCGAGTGGGCAGTTGCCGCTGAGCTTCCAGGCCTTCCAGTAGTTGAATGTCATGCCGCCGCAACAAACCCCGTCGATGTAATAGGCGGCGGTGATCGATTTGTTCGAGTTGTAGTGCAGGGTCAGCGCCATGTGATGCCATCTGCCGTCAAAGAGCGACGGCAAGTCCTTCACATA
>JAFRNO010000661.1 GCA_017430155.1 Kiritimatiellia bacterium
AGGAGCCGCGTGCGTGGACGCGTCCCGCCGACCTCGCCGAGGCGCGCCTCGGCACGGATCCGGCGCCGGAGTCCCTTGCGTTGGCCGATGGACGCGACCTGCTCACTTTTGCCTTCACCGTGGCGCCGTTCGCGCGCGGGCCGTTGCCGGAACCGGCGTTTGGCGAGGCCGTGACGCCCGCCGCGCGCGCGGCGTTTCGGCTTTTTCTCGGTCTGGACGGCGCGGGCGACGCGTTCCACGTGGGGGGTGGCGCGCCGGCCGACTTCCTGGTCTTTGCGCGGGGGTCGGGGGGCGACCGCCCTACCGGCGCCACATGGCAGGTGGGGGGCTTCACCGTGGAGGCAACCACGCTCACGGTGCGCTTCGAGGACGTGTGGGACCGCACGCCGCCCGCGTTGCGTGCGACCTCCTACGCCGTGGACGTTCTGCGGGATGGCGAGAATGCCATCCTCCCCGGCATCGCGCCTGACGCGCGGCTCTTCATCGACCTCGCCGCGAACGGCGGATTTCTCTTCACCTTCACGCCCGAGGAGGCGACGCGATGACCGACGCCCACTACCATCGCGGCGGTTACGCCACATTTCGTTCGGTGGGCGACCGCGAGGTCAGTTTCCGCGGCGTGCACCCGTGGGAAGTGGTGGACGCCGCGGCGAGGCGTCCCTACCAGGGCGAATGTGCGGCGGAGTTGCGGGCGGCACTGGAGGCGGATGCGCATGTGGGCGTGGGGGAGATCGGGCTTGACCGCCTGAAGAGCCGCGTGATTGATCCGGCGCAGCGCGCCGTGTTTGCCGCGCAGCTGGAGGTTGCGGCGGAGTTTCGCCGTCCCGTGGTGCTGCACGGCGCGAAGTGCTGGGGCGAGGTGGTGGCGGGGTGCCGTCCGTACGCGGGACGCATCCCGGCGTTTCTTTTTCACGGCTTTTCGCGCAGCGGGGGATTGTTACCGGAGATCGTCGCGCTCAACGGCTTCGTGGGCGTGGGCGCCTCGCTGCTCAACGACCGCGCCGTGAACTACCGCGCGCTCGTGAAGGAGAGCCCGGCGGAGCGCGTGCTCGTGGAGACGGACGCGGATTACGGGTGCGACGAAGAGTTGGCCGCGACAAGCGCGGCCTCTCCCGCGTTGGCCGCGAATCCCGTAGCGGGAGCGGTCGCGCTTGTCGTGACCGTTATGCGGAAGCTGGCGGAGATACGGGGCGTGGACGTTGCGGAGCTGGAGGCGGCCGTGGAGGCGAACGCGCTGCGATTTGTGGAGGCGTTGGCATGAGTCCGAAGGATTTCACGTTCGCCCAGCTCATCGGCTGGGGCGGCGAGCAGGTGTTTCGTCAGGCGCAGCAGATGGGCAAGCGCGGCGCGGTGGCGCGGGCGGAATGGAATCCGGATACCCACGAGGCGACCGGCGCGATCACGCTCTCCAACGGCTGGGACATGCGTACGGGCTTCAAGCTGTTCGACGACGGCCACATCCTGTCGAACTGCCCGTGCAAGACGAACAAGGAATTCGCGATGGTGTGTCCGCACGTCGTCGCCATCGCGCTGCTTCTGATGTGCCGCATGAACGACCCCGAGGCGGAGGCGAAGCACCAGGCCGAACGGCGCACGGCGCAGCGCGTGGCGGAGATCGACCCGAGCGCGTACATCCAGCGGAGTCCCTCGGGTCCCCGCATGCGCGTGCTGCTCACGTGGGGACGCGACTTCGTGCGCGAGTTCTACGCGGGCGGCGTGCAGGCGCGTCTCGCGCTCGTGGACGAGGCGGGCGTGCGCCACGCGCCCGAAGAGCCCGCGCTCCGGGATGGCGTGTGCCTCTCGAAGGGCGACGACGATCTCCTCAGCGTGCTGGAGGACGTCTGCGTGGGCCCCGCGACCTCCGAAATCAAGCTCGTGCCGGGCGACTTCCTCAACATCCTCGCGATGCGCACGCGGGCCGCGCGCGTGCGGTGCTTGCTGAAGGCGGAGTACTTCGAGGAGGACGGCCAGTTCGAGCTGTTCCCGTGGGCGGAGCTGCCGTTCGAGCACGTCGCCTCGGCGGACCGCTTCCTCGTGCACGGGTCCACGGGCTTCGTGTGGACCACGCCCCTCACGGAGGAAGGCGAGGGCGCACCGCAGTTCGTGCCGCTCGCGAACGTGCTGAAGGGGCCGTTCCAGAGCATCTACCAGCACGACGAGGTGATCCCGCGCGCGGCGATGCCCGCGTTCATCCGGAACAACCTGCCCGTGCTGCGCCAGCAGATCGAGGTGCAGATGTCGCCGAGCGAGGAGTTCTTCCGCTTCGTGCCGGACGCGCCCGTGATCCACGTGAAGCTCTCCGGCTCGCGCGCGTCCCTCGCCGCCCAGCTCTCCGCGCGCTACGGGGACCAGGAGATTTCCTGCGGCGTGTCGGCCGGGCCGGACGCGATCTGCCGTCCCGATCCCGACGACATGCTCCTCTACCACGTGCGCAACGTCGCGGCCGAGCAGGCGGCGCTCAAGACGATCGCGAAGCTCGGCTTCGAGCCGTCCGATTCCGACCGCTGGTTCATCACCGAGCCGCGCGAGGTTCTGAACTTCCTCGGCAGTGGCGAGCCGAACCTGCGGCGGAGGGGCTGGAAGATCACGTATTCCGACCGCCTCTCGGCCGTCCTCGACGACCTGCCGCGGATCGTGCCGGTGGTGGACGTGACGGACGCGCCCGGCGGCGCGTTCGACGTGGGGTATTCCTTCGAGGCGGGGCGCCGTCGCGTCACGCCGTCCGAAATCCAGGGCGCCATCAACCGGGGCGACTCCTACCTGATGACGGACGACAAGACGTACCTCCTCAACATCGACGCCGTCCAGGAGGTGCGCGGCGTGTTCGCCGACTGCACGGAAAGCGGCACGGCGGCGCGTCCCGGCCACTTCCGCCTCCCGCGCGTCTACGCCCCCTACGTGCGCGGCGCGCTCACGAGCTTCGAGGAGGTGGACTTTGACGACGAGGCCGCGCCGTCGTGGCGCGAGCTCTCCGCCACGCGCGCGAAGGACGAGGACGCGAAGTTCGAACCCGTGGACCTCGGCCCGCTCGAGGGCGTGCTGCGTCCGTACCAGAAGCAGGGCGTCTACTGGATGCGCTTCCTCGAGAGGAGCGGGCTCTCGGGGCTGCTCGCGGACGAGATGGGCCTCGGCAAGACGCTCCAGACGCTCACGTGGATCTCGCTCGAGCGCACCGACCCGGCCGCGCGCGGCAAACCCGCGCTCGTGGTGTGCCCCACGTCGCTCGTCCAGAACTGGAACGCGGAGGCGGAGAAGTTCACGCCGTGGATGAAGCGGCTCGTCGTGTCGGGCCCCGACCGCGCGGAGGCCTTCGCGCGCATTCCCGAGGTGGACCTCGTGATCACCTCCTATGCGCTCCTGCAGCGCGACCTCGAGGACGCCTACCTCGACAAGACCTTCAGCGTGATCGTGCTCGACGAGGCGCAGCACATCAAGAACCGCACCACGCGCAACGCGAAGAGCGCGAAGCGCCTCGCGGGCGTCCAGAAGCTCGTCCTTACCGGCACGCCCGTGGAGAACTCCGTGGCGGACGTGTGGAGCATCTTCGACTTCCTGCTCCCGGACTACCTCGGCGCGTACGATTCCTTCAACGCGCGCGTGGAGCAGCCGATCGCCTGCGGCGGCGAGGAAGGGCAGGCGGCGCAGGAACGCCTGCGCCACAAGCTGCGTCCGTTCATCCTCCGTCGCCTGAAGCAGACGGTGGCGAAGGACCTGCCGGACAAGATCGTGAAGGTGGCGTACTGCCCGATGACGCCCGACCAGCAGAGCTGGTACAACCGCCTCCTCGCCGAGGCGAAGGGGAAGATCGGCGACATGGTGAAGGCAAAGGGATTCGCGAAGTCGAAGTTCGAGATCCTCGCGCTCCTCATGCGCCTCCGCCAGGTGTCGTGCCACCTCGAGCTGCTCAAGGAATACCGTGAAAAGAATCCACGCACCACGCACCACGCACCACGCACCACGCACCACGAACCACGAACCACGAACCACGATCTCTCCGGGAAGCTTGAGGTGTTCTTCGAGATGCTCGACGAGGCGATGGACGGCGGGCACAGGGTGCTCGTGTTCAGCCAGTTCGTGACGATGCTCACGATCCTGCGCAACGAGCTGGAGGCGCGCAACATCCCCTACTGCTACTTGGACGGCTCCACGAAGGACCGCCTCGGCGAGTGCCGCAAGTTCAACACCGACG
>JAFRNO010000662.1 GCA_017430155.1 Kiritimatiellia bacterium
CAGCTGATCGACGGCACCGTCGAAACCAAGTGCTACTGGAGCGGCAACACGGCGCCCGTCAACATCACGCTTCCGGAACCGGTTTCCTTCGACGGCTACCGCTGGTACACGGCGAACGATTCGATGGGAACGCGCAACCCCGTCAGCTGGCGGCTCGAGGCGTCGCTGGACGGCGTCGCGTGGACGCTCGTCGACGAGCAGGTCGACCGCGCGACCGTGACGACGATCCAAACGCTGGCCTACACGTACTGCGCCGCCGACGACATGGACGTTGCGATCAATGCCCTCGGGGACGCGTCGCCGCTCGTGCTGGAGTCGGGCGCCGCCTGCACGGCCGCCTACGTCGAGGAGACGGTGGGCGCGCTCTCCGGCGCGGGCACGCTGAACATCCAGGCGGGCGCGTGCGTGCGGCTCAGCCCGGCGGCGGACGCCGTGTTCACGGGCGAGATCGCCGGCGCGGGCACGCTCGCGAAGGCGAGCAGCGCCACGCAGACGGTGAGCGGCGCGGTCAACCTCGCGGGAACGATCGTCGTCGAGGATGGCGTGCTCGACCTCACGGGTGCGACGCTGACGGGCGTCACGAACATCGTCTTGAGGGGCGGCGCGCTCGTGGGCGCGGCCACGGTGAACGGCGACCTGACCGTCACCTCCGAGGGCGGCGCGTACGGCGCGTCGCTCGCGGTGACGGGCCGCCTGACGCTCGTCGGCACGCCGACCATCTGGACCGGCTTCGCGGGCGGGGCCGTCTCGCTCACGGCGTTCACGTTCGGCTCGACCGACGCCGCCTCGCGCACCGCCTTTGAAGCGGCGGCCTGCGCGGAGGGCGAGAGCCTCGGCCGACGGTGGGCTTTCTCGGCGAGGGCGTCCGGCACGTCGATGCGGTGGACGGTCTCCCCGGGCGGAACGTACATCTATTTCCGCTGATGCGGCTCGCTGTTGTCTGGGCACAAGGAGAGCCTGCAAGGCATGAAGAGTGAAATCACGCCCCGGCGGGTCTCGGGTCTCATGTCTCATGTCAGCTGGGGGTCTGCGCGTCATTCGCGAGCGGCGCAAGCCTCAGAATTTGTGGTAGGCGCGACGCACGCCACGCTTGTCAGCCCGAAGTGAAAATGGTAGAATGAAGGCATGAAAAAGAACATGAAACGAGTGGCTGGCGCGGCGGTGGTCGCCGTGGCGGCGTGTTTGCAGGCAGGCGCAGGCGTCTGCCGCAGTCAGGAGGATGGTATGGACATGATGGAAATCTCAAACAAGTTCGGATCGGTGACGCTGTCGCTGATGGGCGCGCAGATACGCTCTTACCGTCCGGCGGGGATGAAGGAGGATATCCTCTTCGCCCCGAAGACGATGGCGATCGACGGGACGAAGCACGTCCACGGCGGCATTCCCGTGTGCTGGCCGTGGTTCGGACGCAACGGGGAGCCCGGCTCGGTGTCGCACGGCTTCGCGCGCACCTCGGTCTTCGAGGTGCGGAAGCAGACGGAGACGGACGGCGCGACGACGCTCGTCCTCGGGCTGCGTCCCACGGACGAGACGCGGAAGGTCTGGCCGTACGACTTCGACCTCGAATCCACGATCCGCCTCGGCGCGACGCTCGACCTCTTCCTGCGCACGAAGAACACGGACGCGCGTCCCGTGAAGATTACCGAGGGCCTGCATCCGTACTGGCGGGTCTCGGACCGCCGCCGGGTGCGCGTGGACGGACTGGACGGCTGTCCCTACTGCTTCGCGGACGTCTCGCAGGTGGCGGACAAGACGTGGAAGGGGACGTTCGTCCCCGACGGGCACTTCGACCACGTGTTCACGCTCGGCCCGCGGGAGCTGACGATCGCCGACGACGGCTGGGGGCGCACCGTGACGATGCGCGGCGAGGGCTATTCGAAGATCGTCATCTGGACGCCGGGCCCCTTCAAGGCGGGGGAGAACGAGAACCTCGATCCGGCGGACATGCTGAACTTCGTGTGCGTGGAGCCGGCGACGCTGTTCCGTCCCGACGCCTATACGCTCGCGCCCGGTGCGGAGCACGTCCTTTCCGTGACGATCAGCGCCTCTGCTTCTCGTTGAAGGCGTGGTCGATGCGCACGGGCGCGCCGTCCCAGCCCGCCTTGCAGGTCCAGGGTTCGGCAGGCGCCGTCCAGAAGGGCGCGTCGGGCGGCAGCGTGAGCGGGAGGAAGAACGCCGTGCAGAGATAGACGCTCCCGTAGCCGATATACCGTTCGGCGAGTTCGGGCTGCGCGCCGTTGAAGCCGACCTCCAGCCAGCCGTCGGGACGGAAGTTGCGCGGGTGCGTCTGCCGCGCGAGGACGGCCGTCATCGCGGCGCGGATGGCGCCGTCGGACGCAGGGTGGAACTCGGGGCCGAGCGTGGCGGCGAGCGCGAGGCCCTGCAGTGCGCCGAACCGGTAGCAGATGGAGCGTCCGGCCATGGGGAACGTGCCCTCCGGCGAGATCATGCGCTCCTGGAGGTCGGCGAAGCGGCGGAGGCGCCTGCGCTCCAGCGCCACGTACTTCGCGCCGTCCGCGATGCCGTGCCGTTCCATCGTCCGGGCGATCTCCCAGAACATCGGATGGATCACGAACGAGTTGTAGCCGTCGAAGGAAAGGCGCGGGCCGTCCGCATAGTAGCCGTCGCCCGCATACCCTTCGCGGGCGAACTTGTCCACGCCCATCCGCAGCCGGTTCGTGTCGCACGACCCTGTGACCTCCAGGAGGAACGCCTCGATCTCGCCGGCGAAGAGCAGCCAGTTGTTCCCGTACGGCTCCGTGGCGCGCGAGGAGACGAGCGCGTCGATCGTCTGGCGCTGTGCCTTCTCCGGGAGTTTCTCCCACAGGCCTTTCCGCGCGCGGAGCAGGCCCTGCGCGAAGAACGCGGCGTCCACGAGCGGCTGGCGTCCCTTGTCCGAGGCGAACACGAGGAAGTCGGGCGACTGGGGATCGACGGCGTTTGCGATGGCGCGCAGGAGGCGGGGGCGCCACGCCGCGCGGAGGCGTCCCTCGGGCGTGTCGTCGTCCGGCAGCTCGAACCACGGCGCGAAGCCGGTCATCACCCGTCCGAACGCCTCCAGCTCCGTGAAGGGCGCCGTGAGGTTCTCGGCACGGCGCGGGATGTTGGCGCGCAGCGTGCCCGCCTCCAGGTTGGTGACGACCGGCGCAACGATCTGGAGCATCTTTTCGACCCACATCGCGCGGTCCTTCGCGCCGTCCGCCACCGGTTCGGCGGCGCACGTCCAGGCCATCAGTCCGGCGACGCCCGTCGCCATCCACTTTGCGATCTTCTGCATCTTCTTCTCCTTTTCCGGCCGCTGCCGCGGCCCGTGCACGGATAACATACCAAATCCCAGCGCTCCTTGTGAAGCAGGAAATCGCGATCCCGGTTGTCTCGGTAGCCTTGAACCCCTCAATGTGCCGCGAGAGATTCCCCCGCCTTGCTAGTGATTTTGCTTTGCGACGAACCACGGGAAATGGTAAGATGTGTGGCGTGGCGGCATGGTGCCGTCGTGCACGAACGGAGTCTGGAATGAAATTGAACATGGTGATGTTTGGCTGCGCGGCCACGCTGGCGGCATGCGCGGCGCCGCTTGAGATCGGGCAGGTGCGATGCGAGGATACGATAAATCCGGTGGGGACGGTGGACGCACGGCCGCGCCTCTCGTGGACCTTGCGCGGCGACGAGCCGTCGATGCGTCCGGCGGGAGCGGAGGTGCGCGTTGCCGCCGATGCGGCCGCGCTGCAATCGGCCGCCGTTCGCCGGACAGGCAATTTGTTCAGCTGGGTCTACGACGGTCCCGCCCTGCGTCCCGGCGTGCCGTACCGGTGGCAGGTGCGCCTCGTGAACGCGGACGGCTCGGGCGCGACGCCCTGGAGCGCGCCGGGGCGCTTCGTGGTCGCGTTGCAGGACGGCGCGCAGTGGGCGGGCGCGCGGTGGATCGGCGAGGAAACGGTCCGCGTGGACTGGCAGGACATCGACTACCAGGTGAAGTTCTCGCGCGTCACGAACGCCTTCGGCGTGTTCTTCCGCGCGCGTTCGGGCGCCGAGGGCTACATGTGGCAGGTCAACTTCGAACGCGCGTCGGCGCGCCTGCGTCCGCATGTGTTCCTGCCCGGCGGGAAGGGGATGCGGCTCCTGCCGGAGAAAGACCTCTCGGCTTTCTTCCCGAAGGGACTTGACCCTGCCGCCGCGCACGCGCTCAAGATCTCGCTGCGAGGTGAGACGATCAAGACGTTCATCGACGGCACGCTCGTGGACGAGCGGACGGACGCGACCTTCAAGTCGGGGACTGTGGGCGTTCGCACGAGCTACGCCGAGGACGCGCTGGTGCGCGAGGTGGACGTGCGGGCGGCGGACGGCGCCGTGCTGCTGCACGACGCCTTCAACGGGCACGTGATGCAGGCCTTCCGGAATCCGCGTACGGAGAAGGGCGGGCTGCGCGTCGCGGGCGCGGTCTACCTGCATCCGGGCATCCTGCCGAAGAGCTGTCCGCGCCTGCGGCGCAGCTTCGCGCTCGCGGACAAGCCGATCGCGTCGGCAATCGCCTCCGCCTGCGGGATGGGGTTCTACGAGCTGTGGCTCAACGGCAGGAAGGCCGACCCGACGCGCGTGCTGGCGCCGGGGATGACGCAGCCGTCGCGCGCGCTGCTGTTCGACACGTACGACGTGACGGCTCTTCTGCGTCCGGGCGCTGAGAACGCCGTCGGGTTCTGGCTTGCGGCGGGCTATTCGGACGACTATTCGCGGTACGGCTGGCACTGGCTCAAGCCGAAATGCGCGATCCTCCACCTGCTGGTCCGCTATGCGGACGGCACGGAGCAGACCGTCGTGACGGACGGCACGTGGGAATGGAATCCGTCGAGTCCCGTCACCTACGCGAGCATCTACCAGGGCGAGACGTACGATGCGTCGCTGGAGGAGCCGGGCTGGTGCCTGCCGGGCGCGTCCGCCGCCGGGTGGCGTCCGGCCGTCCTGTCGGAGGGAATGGAGAACTGCCGTCTGCTCGCGAACGACGAGCCGCCGGTGCGGATGCTGGACCCGCGCAGGCCCGTCAAGATCGTCGAGACGGAACCGGGCGTGTTCACGGTCGACTTCGGGCAGAACCGCGCGGGCTTCGTGGAGGCGCGCGTTCGCGGACCGAAGGGGACGGCGGTCTCGATCCGCACGAGCGAGCTGCTGGGCGACGACGGGAAGATCGACCCGTGGACGAACGTGGGCGTCCGCTCGACGGACACGTTCGTCCTCGCCGGCACGGGGGCGGCGGAGACGTACGTGCCGCGTTTCACGTACCACGGGTTCCGCTACGTGGAGATACGCGGCTGGCCGGGGCGTCCGGCGGCGGACGACCTGACGGCGTGGGCGGTCCACGCGGACGTGGAGACGGCCGGGGCGTTCCGCTGCTCGAACGAGACGCTCAACCGCTTTTTCGGGGCGGCGCTCTGGTCGATGCGCTCGAACTTCATGAGCTATCCGACGGACTGCGCCATGCGCGTGGAGCGCACGCCGTGCCAGATGGACTCGCAGGCGTACGAGGACGCGGCGCTCGCGTTCTTCAACATGGCGCGGTACTACGCCAAGTGGCTGGACGACATCCGGGGCGGGCGCGGGAACCCCGACTGGACGGGCGATTCGGTGACGCTGGCCGGGCGCCTGTGGCGCGAGACGGGCGACGCGCGCGTCTACGCCGCCCGCTACGACGACATGAAGGGGCAGGTGGACGCGTTCGTCAAGCGCACGCCCGACCTCGTCTGCCGATCCGGCTTCGGCGACTGGTGCGCGCCGAACAACGGCACGTGGGAAAGCTTCTTCAACGACGTGGCGATCGTGAACACGTCGATTTTCTGCGAGATGGCGCGCATCGTGGCGGAGGCGGCGCGCGTGCTCGGCAGAGACGAGGACGCGGCGCGGTACGACGCGCTGCACGCGCGGGCGAAGGAGGCGTTCCACCGCCAGTTCTACAACGCGAAGGCGCACGCCTACGGCGACGGGTCGCAGACGACGGCGGTGCTGCCGCTCGCGTTCGGGATCGTCCCGGCGGACTGCCGTGCCGCCGTCGCGGGTCAGTTGCTGCGGACCATCCGCGAGAAGAACGGCAGTCGCGTCGATACGGGTATCTTCGGGACGCGCTACCTGGGCGACGTGCTGTGCGACTTGGGCGAGGGCGACCTGTTCGTCCACATGCTCACCCAGCCGGAGTATCCCGGCTTCGGCTACATGCTCGCGCGGGGGGCGACGACGCTCTGGGAGCAGTGGTCGTTCAGGTGCGGCATGAACTCGCACAACCACGCGATGTTCGCGGGCGCCGCGAGCACGCTCATGACGCGCCTGGGCGGCATTCGTCCAAAGGCGCCCGGCTACGCCGTGATCGAGATCGCCCCGACGTTCCCGAAGGCGCTTGACTGGGCGGAGGCGACGCGCGAGACGCCGCGCGGGCGCGTGGCCGTCACGTGGTGGCGCGCGGACGGCAACATCGTACTGGAGGTCGAGGTGCCGCCGTTCACGCCGGCCGTCCTGCGCGCGCCGGGCGCGGAACCGCGTCCGCTCGCGCCCGGCCGCCAGCGCGTCGTCCTTGCCGCACCGGCCCGATGATCAAACGCCCGGCCTGAAATTTGCAGTTGCCGGGCAGGGGGGCAAATGATAAGATATGGGCGTCTTTCACCTCGTAAGGAGAATTGTGCCTATGAAAAAGATGGTGACGGTGGCGGTCGGGATGCTCGCGGCGGCGGGCATGGCCGAAACACTGCTCGTGCCGACGGGCGTGACGACGAACTTCGAGGTCGCCGTCGACACCACGCTGACGGACGCCGTGACGGTGTCCGACCGGTCGGCGATCGAGAAGACGGGCGCGGGCACGCTCACGCTGTCGGGCGGGCAGTTCACGCAGAGCAAAACCGTCGACCTGCGCGTGCGCGAGGGCACCGCCGTCTTTACGCCTTCGCCGCAGGCGCTTGCCGCCTACCCGCAGCCGACGGAGACGATGAACAAGGCGGCGTTCTGGCTGGAGAGCCGCACGAACCTCGTCAAGGACGGCGACGACATCGTCGAATGGCGCGACGTGCGCGACACTGATCCGACGGCGACGAACCACTACTACGCCGTCGTGGACAACACGCTCACGAACCTCTGTCCGCGGGAGGCGACCTATACGGAAAAGAGCGCCGTCTACTTCGGCGGGTTCGCGTCCGGCTGCTGGATGAACTGGCAGAATCCGGAAGGCGGACAGGCGACGGTCGGCAACCTTTTTCATGTGTTCCTCGTGCATGGTGCAGCCAAAACATGGGGGTTCGCCTTGGGACAGAGATTTGGCCAGAGCCCCTACTTCCAGCCGAACGGCACTTCCGGCGCGAGTTCCTACATCTGGATCTCCCACAATGCCGAGAACCGGCCGATGCACTCCTCGCGGACGTATCGCGACGGCATCGAGGTGGATCCGTTCACGACGGAGCAGGGAACGGGTGCCCACGTGATCGAGGTGGACTGTCTGGTGCAGCGGCAGTCGGCGCAGTGTTTCTTCAATGACCGTGACATGTGGAAGGACGCGAACGGCTACAATCCGATGTTCGGGCCGACGAGTACGAAGCAGACCGGCGGCGGCAAGCGCGTGGGAGGCGAATACATCTGCGAGATGCTGCTCTTCACAAACCGTCTGTCGGAGGTGGAGCGCGTGTCGGTGTCCAACTGGCTGCTCGCGAAGTGGAAGGACGCGACGCCGCCGTCCGCGCCTGCTGCCCTCGTGACGCTTGCCACGAACGCGACGGTCTCGGTCGAAG
>JAFRNO010000663.1 GCA_017430155.1 Kiritimatiellia bacterium
CGAAGTGTCACCGGAGTCGAACCGTTATAGCGGAAGAAATGTATCTTCGGCGCAATCAGGCTCGTGATCCTGCCGAAGCTCCCCTGCCCGGTTCCAATCGTGCCGTAGTCGCACCAGAACTCCGGAACCTCAAATGTCTGCGTCTGGATGATCAGTGTACCGTGGTTGACCCAGAAACCGGCGCAGGGAAACACGAACGGCTCGTACGGCGTGTAGAGCGTACGAAGGCTCAACGCCGTACGGTAGAGCGTCCCCGTGGTGTCGGGACTCGGAATGCATTCTTGCCACCAGGCCGGGGCGGTCGTAAGTGAGGACGGCGCGCCGGTGGTCCCATCGCGGTCCTTCTCGCCAGAATAAGAGCTTTGCTGGAACACGAACCCGTGCGTGGAAACATAGAGCGTCCGGTCGCCCGTCTCCGGATCGTTGTCCACCTCAAAGTGAATGTCCAGGTTGTACTGGATGGCGCAGAAGGTAAACTTGAAGTCGTCCGCCGTGAACGTGGAATCGGCAGGCCCAGACAGGATCGGAATGCGGAAATGCCTCGTGCCGCGCACGATGGCTTTCCACAGGACCTCGACCTTCTCCTCCCCCTTCTCCACGGTCAGCGCGTCCGTCGCCCGCACGCGCCAAGTCTTGCCGTCGGCGATATCCGAGTGGTCGAACCAGAGGCGCGAGCCGCTTGCCAGCGAGAGTTCCTTCACCGTCACCACGTCGCTGCGATTCGCGAGCTTGAGCGAGCCGCCGCGCAAGATATTCAACTTCGCCGGACTCGTCGTCGTGCCGGTATCAAGCCACAGGCGCGTACCGAAGTTCGTGACATCGCCAGGGAAATTCGTGTAGGCCGGTTTTGCCGCGACCGTGATCGTGCCCGCGTATTCCGAAATGTCGGACAGGCGAACGTCGAATTGCGGGCGCAGAGCGGGGTCGTGTCGCCAAGCTTAGAGCCCCAGGGACCAAACCTGAGCTGGGCGTTGGCCCCTCCCTTCAGTTTGCCGGTGATCCGGCCGATGCCATTGGAATACTGGTCTTGTCCCCAGTGCAGCACGAACGGCTTCGTCGCGTCTTCCGCGAGAACGGTCACGTCGCATGTAATCCGCCGATCGGCACCCGGTCCGGAGTTGAACCACCAGTGGCCGTGCTTGAACTTCAACCCCTCGTTGGCACAGGCGAACGGCGTGCTGTCAAACACCACCGTGCTGCTCTGGGCGTCCGTGCCGATTTGGAGCGAATTGCCGGTGAAGTTGACTGTCGAAAACCGCAGGCGCAGCGGCCTGTCGCCCGAAGTGGCGTTGTTGTCGAAGATGAGGTCGTCGTTCGCCGTCGGCGCGCCCGAGCCGACGTTTCCGTTCGCGTCCTTCCAGTACGACATGTCCGTCAGCGCCGCATTGCCCGCGGCCTGCGTGCTGGTGTTCTTCGCGGGGTTGGAATGCCACTCGGTGTTGCCCCATACTGTGCCGCAGCAAAGACCGGCGATGAAGAGTGCAATTGACCTGTGCAACCACGTTTGTTGAATTTCCGTCGCCATTTTCTTCATATCGTCGCTCTTTTGTTCCCGAAACCGAAGTTATTCTACCATAAACTACTTAACGGCACAATCCGCAAGCGGCACTTGGGGACGGTCCGCCAGTATGAGAGGGTAGTCCACAAGGGGGAGGTTGGCGAAAGAAGAAACCGAATAGACGCCGCCGCGGAGCATGTCCACGAGGACCGGATTCTTCGGCGCGAGCGCCGCCGGGACGGAGAGCTTCGCGTCGCAGCGCGCCGTGTAGCACGTGCCCGTGTACGAGCCCGAGAAGTCGAACGCCGCGTAGTAGAGGAAGAGCGGCTTGCCGTCCGCCGCGCGGAACGCCGTCGCCACCGTGGGCGCGCCCGCGTCCGACGCCGGCGTGAGCGACACGTTGATCGACTCGTCGTGCTTCGCCGTTGCGAGGAGCGCGTTGTAGTTTCCGAACGCGCGGCAGGACATCTTGGGCTTGTACGTCCAGCCGTTCACGATGCCGTGCTCGGCGGGATGCGACTGCGTCGTCGTGGCCATCGAGTAGTGGCGGGAGATGTCCGCCATCTGGAAGAACGAACTGCGCGCGATGCCGGCGCGGCGGTCGGTGACGAACCGGCGCAGGAGCCACTTCGCCTGGTTGGCCTGGCTCTGCCAGCCTTCCTGGCAGACGCTTCTCGGCCACCAGAGCCAGTGTCCGGCCGGGAACCAGCTCGGGAAACCGGACTCGCCCTGCCAGATGTCCACGTGCTTCCCTCCGTGCGCATCGATGAAGGCGCGCACGTCCTTGAGAACTGCAACATAGTCGAACGAGCTGCCAGAGGCAATCCGCTGCTCGCGGCGGAGCCGCTCGGGGACGCGCGTGTAGGCGTGGCCGCACCAGAAATCGATCGCCGCCGCACCGCCCGCCTCGAAGAAACGTTTCTCCCAGGCGTTAAGCGCCGCTGCCGACGTGGTGCCGCCGATCTTCGCGGCGGGAATCTCCTCGCGGATCACGCCACCCGTCAGCTTGACGAGCTCCAGATAGTCGTCGGCGTTCGGCTTGCTCGGCTGCCAGAACTGCGGCAGGTTCGGCTCGTTCCAGATTTCCCAGTGCGTGACCTTCCCCTTGTAGCGTTTCGCGAGCGCGCGCACGTAGGCGCACCACGCGGCGCGGCATTCGTCGCCGTAGAGGGTGGGCACACACCCCACGGCCGCGCCCGTGAAGCAGTTCGTCATGTAGAGCGCGTTGCCGAACGTGACGCTGAACCAGGGACGGATCCCGCGCTTCGTCAGGTTGTCCACCACGCCGTCGAGCACGGTGAAGTCGTAGACGCCCTTCTGCTTTTCGCAGCGGCTCCACATCGTCTGGCACCGCGCCCACTTCACGCCCGCCGCCGCCAACGTGTCGTAGCAGCGGTCGGGGTCGAACAAACCGCGGTCGAGGCACTCGAAGCCGATGGAGGCGTTGGAGGATTCCGGCAGGTCGGCCGATTGGGGGACGGCCAGCGTGCCGATGCGCGTCAACCCCGCAATCGGCGCATCGAACACGCGCGCCGCGGTCATGCCGCAGTCTTCGCGGCCGTCCTCGCCCGACGCGGGAATCGGCGCCCCGAACCACGGCTCGACCGCCGACGCGCCCAGCGCCATCCCCGCCACAAAGACCCATGCGACGCCTTTCATGCCGTCACCGCCTTTCATCGTGAATAACGGGGTTTAAACGCCGGAGATGGCGACGCCAAGGCGTCCATCATGGCCTTGACCGCCGCGTCGAGCTGCGGATCGCGCCCGGCTTCTTCGTCCGCCGGCGTCAGGTCCACCTCGATGTCCGGCTTCGCGCCGTTGTTCTCCATGTCGCTGCCGTCGAAGAGGAACCAACCGCGTCCGGGGATGCGGAACGTGCCGTAATCGAGCAAATTCACGTTGCTCGTGGCGATCACGCCGCCGGCGGTGCGCCGCCCGACGAGCGGACCGCGCTTCAGCGTCTTCACCGCATGGGCGAACATCTCGCCGTTGGAGAACACGCGCTCGTCCACCACCACCGCCACGGGCTTCGAGAACACGGGACGGTTCCAGTAGCCGAACAGATAGCCCACCTGGCCGCCCGGCGTGACGGTGCGCGCATGGTCGCCGCCGCAGATGACGGAAAGCAACCAGTCGGCCGTGAATCCCCCCGTGTTGCCGCGGAGGTCGATGACGAGCGCGTCCTTCCC
>JAFRNO010000076.1 GCA_017430155.1 Kiritimatiellia bacterium
CAGGGAATGTTCGGATGCTGCACTGCGACCTCTGCAAGGCGCTGCGCGAGCGGCACGAGCGACCCCTTGTAGTGATGGCCGAAGACGCCCTGGAGGAGCGGCTCGATGCGCGCGCCGTCGGGCGTGACCACCGCGTAGTGCTCCGGCACGGCGGCGCCGAGGCCGTCCTTGCCCACGAGCGCGAAGTCGCCCACGGCCGTCACGCCGTCGTAGATCGCCACCCAGTAGCGGTCGCGACGGGCGTCGCCCACCACGGCCGTGTGCGCGCCGTCGCGCGTGAGGGCGTACGTGCTGGGCAGGCCCACGACGGAACAGGACGGGTTGCCGAGGGCGAGGCCCTGCGCGAACGCAAGCGCCGCGCGGATGCCGGCGAAGCTGCCGGGGCCCTGCCCCACGAGCACCTGGTCGAGGTCCCGTACGCCCACGTTGTGCGCGGCGAGGAAATCGCGGATCTTCACGGGCCAGTCGCTCGCGCGGGAGTCGAGCCCGGCGAACACCTTCGCGTGCACCTTGCCGTCGAGGGCGAGGGCGACCGACTGGGTGTCCGTGGACCGATCTATCGCGAGGATGTTCATGCCGTCTTCTTCGCCGCCTGCTGCTGGAGCCAGGCCTCGACGAACGGCTGGATGTGGCCGTCCATCACGCCGTTCACGTCGCTCGTCTCGTACTCGGTGCGGAGGTCCTTCACCATCGTGTAGGGGCAGAACACGTAGGAGCGGATCTGGCTGCCCCAGCCGTTGGCGCTCTTCGCGCCGTAGAAACGGTCCATCTCGGCCTTCTTCTGGTCCTCGTAGTACTCGTAGAGCTGGGCGCGCAGCATGTTCATGGCCTTTTCCTTGTTCATGTGCTGCGAGCGCTCCTTCTGGCACGCCACGACGATTCCGGTGGGGAGATGGGTGAGGCGCACGGCCGAGTCGGTCTTGTTCACGTGCTGGCCGCCCGCGCCGCCGGAGCGGTAGGTGTCGATGCGCAGGTCCTCGTCCTTGATCTCCACGTCGATGTCGTCGTTGATCTCGGCGACGGTCTCGACGGAGGCGAAGGAGGTCTGGCGGCGCTTGTTCGCGTCGAACGGCGAGATGCGCACGAGGCGGTGGATGCCGCGCTCGGCCTTCATGATGCCGTAGGCGTAGGGGCCCTCGATGCGGAAGTAGACGTCCTTGAGGCCCGCCTCTTCGCCCGGCTGCTGGTCGTACTCCTCGATCTTCCAGCCCTGGTCCTCGGCGTAGCGCTGGTACATGCGGTAGAGCATCGTCACCCAGTCGCACGCCTCGGTGCCGCCCTGGCCGGCGTGGAGCTTCACGAACACGTTGCAGGCGTCGAACTTGCCGCCGAGGAGCGACTGCATGCGGAGCTTGGCGAAGTACTCGTCCGCCCTCACGCACTCCGCGAGCGTGTCCTTGAGCGCGGACTGCTGGGCCGGACCTTCCTCCATCTCGGCGAGCTCCAGCATCACGCCTGCGTCCTCGACGGACTTCGACAGCGCGTCGAACGGCACCACGTAGGCGCGCTCCGCGTTCGTCTTCGCGATCACGTCCTTGGCCTTCGCCTGGTCGTTCCAGAAGTCCGCGCCCGCCTGCAGCCCCTCCAGCTCGGCGAGGCGGCGCCGGCGCTCGTCGATGCCGATGTAGGCGGCCATCTCGTCGACGGAAACCCGCAACTTTTCAATGCGCTGGCGGACCTCCTCGGCCTCCAGCAGTTTCTCTTTCGCTTCTTCTGCCATACTACCTCGTGTAAGCGCATTCATTATACCATAAATCGTGCGTCTTGCACGCGGGGGCGCGAATATGTTAAAATATTGGCGACACATTCCACTGAAAGGAACGCAGACATGCAGACGACACGCAGAGAGTTCATCGGTTCGACGGCCCTGGCCGCCGGTGGAGCATTCGCGGCGAACGCGGCGGGCGGCGCCCCCTTTTACCGCGGCGCGCTCCTCCACCTCGGTTCGAACATGTGGGGGGACTATCCCGCGGGGCCGGACGATTTCGCGAAGAGTCCCGAAGAGGAGAAGGTCCGGCCCAACCCGCCCGGCCCCGCCGGCAGCCCCACGCCCTACCACAGCTATCTCCAGTGCCGCGACGACCTCTGGAAAAAGTCCGTGGACCGCATGGCCGAGAAGAAGATGAACCTCGTGTTCATCGACCTCGGCGAGGGCATCGCCTATCCCAGCCACCCGGAGCTCGCCGTGGCGGGCACGTGGAGCGTGGAGAAGACGCGCGCCGAGCTCGCGCGCATCCGCAGCCTCGGTCTCGAGCCGATGCCCAAGCTCAACTTCTCCACCTGCCACGACTCGTGGCTCAAGGACTACCACCGCATGGTCTCCTCGCAGACGTACTACAAGGTCGTGGCGGACATCATCGCGGACGTCTGCGCGATCTTCGACAAGCCCGCTTTCTTCCACCTCGGCTTCGACGAGGAAGTGCCCGTCGCGGGCAAGAACCTCTTCTACGCCGTCTACCGCCAGGGCGACCTCTGGTGGCACGACCTCCTCTACACCGTCAAGCAGGTGGAGCGCAACGGGTCCCGCGCCGTGATGTGGTCGGACAAGATCTGCGACGGCCGCGACGCGTTCCTCGCCCGCATGCCGAAGGACGTCCTCCTCTCGCCGTGGTACTACGGCACGAACTTCAGCGAGAAGAACCTCGCATGGGACGCCTCCTACGAAAAGAAGAACGGCACGTGGGAAGTCCAGCGCAACCTCGCCGCCTCCTTCGTCGCGCTCAACGACGCCGGCTACGACCTCCTGCCCTGCACCTCCAACTGGTCGCGCGACGACGCGGCGGAGGCGCTCGTCTCGTTCTGCAAGACGCGCCTCGACCAAAAGCGCCTCAAGGGCATCTACACGGCCCCGTGGAACCGCACGATCCCCGACGAACCGAAGAAGAAGCGCATCACCAAGACGCTGGAGGGCATCGACCTCTTCGCGGCGGCGATGGACAAGCACTATCCGCTCTGAACCTTTTCCGCTTGCCCGTAAGCACGCCCGTCCATCAGCAACGTCTATGTCGGCGGGCGTTCATTTCTTTACGGCAACTTTCTCGGCGTACAATTTGAACAAGTGCGCGACGATCTCAGGCTCCGGCGTGTCGTGGGCGAGACCGTAGGCGGCCAGCACAGCGCGGTCGTTCGCCTCATGCGCAGCACGGAGGTCGGGTGGCATCGCGAGCGGATCGTAGAGATCGGCGAGGGAGGATTCGGGATAGCGAGACCGCGCATCAAGAATCGCCTGTGCGGTGGATTCAATGGCGGCATGAAGCGGCGAGAGCGCCGCTTCCCCGGTGGGGGCGCACCTCGGGGAAGCGGCGCTCTTGCCGCTTCCTCCCAGCTCCGGCCACGGGAAGTTAGTGTACACGGCGGGCGAGAGAATCAGGTTGCCGCCGTCCGTTGGCTGGCTGCCCTTGCTCATGTTCGGGAGGGACACGCTGCCGCGCGTCCGCGAGCGGTTCTCGATGAACACGTCCGGCGCGTCGAGGAGGTAGCCGTCGATGTGCGTTGCGGGGATGACGCGCCCGTTGTCGAAGATGGTTTTTATTTTCAACTCCGAATTATCCGAGGCTACGCTAACGCTCCGCTTGTTTTGCGGTTGAGCAGCGCGAAGCTGCGGTGCGGTAGCGAGAGCACCAACCTTCGGAGTTTCTTTTCTTGCATGGAATCCGATTATCACGCAATGGACGTGGGCTTTCTCGCTGGCGAGCGTTTCATTGTCCCAGCGGAAGGTTCGGTGAGCGAAGTCGATTTCAACCCCCGCCCGTTCGAAGAGCGGCTTCCACATCGCCGCGACGGATTCCCCTTGGCAGATGGAGTTGGTCGAGACGAAGGCAACTCTGGTTTCTTGGCGCAAAACATCCTCGCCCGCCTTTGCGTCCTCTGCGTTCGCGGTCTGTCGAACGGGCGGGCGTTGTCGTATTCAATTGCCTGTTCATATGGAGTCTGCCCATCGTGCCCGGTTTGCGGCGCGTCGAGGTTCACGCCGCGGGATTTATGCTCGATCAGCACACGATTTTCAGGAATCCACGCATCGAGGAACTTGGTCGTATCTTTCATGAACACTGGCACTTGGTACTGGACGCGGGACACCACGTCATCCATGCCCAACACCTCGCCGAGAAGCGAGTTCCAGAACTGCTGATCTTCGCCCTTCTCGCTCCCGCGCCGGAACGTCCAGCGTTCCACGAACTTGCGGGCAGCCTGTTTTTGCGATGCAGTCATTTAAACTCCTGATGTGTTAACCTATCGTATAGACGGACACGTGTGCCTATGCTTTAAGATCAAACATGGTAGATGTGAAAGTGAAACGCCCGATTCCGCTTTGAGCCTTCTCAATCCCCTCTGTCACGACTTGCGCTTCAAAGGCCCTTCGTGCGGTCTCGCATGTCAGATTGCGGGCCTCAAGGGCCATGATAAAGCGAATGACGCCAAGGGATTGACGTTGGGATTCTTGATTTTCAATCTTCTCCGGCAGAAACCAAGCATGACGATTCCCCGCAAACTGCCTGTGTTCATTTGCAAGCTTCTTGATTTGTTCTTGAGTTCCTTTGTGATCACGTTCCAAAATATCCATTTCATCAAACATTTCCAAATCCGTCTTGTCGGCCAATTGTCCCAATAATCCCTCTGCCTCCGCTTTGCACCAGGAGTCGCTGTTCCCAGAACGGGTATACCATTCGTTATCTTCACCAAAACAACTATTTTCTACTATTGTCTTTGTTCGGAATTGGGAAAAATGGATAGCCCCTGTCTGCCCAAAAACAGAATCTGTTCCACAACAGGGGTTGTATGTCTTATTCTTCATAATCGTTGCTTGCGCTACGAGCCTTTTTCCCCCACGAGAGAAATCAAGTATCCTTATCGCAGGAACGTGAGATAGGTTGTTCTGCACATCGCCCGCGACGATGACCGAAGACGGATGCGCTCCCGCAAAGTCTAAAAGAAAGGCCATCTGTTCAAGAGTCAATCTCAGCGGAATCCCCAGACTGAACTTGCGGTACTGCCACCACCTTCCATACTCATGTTTCGACGCATATCCATACTTGTGAAATGTTGCAAGGTCAGAGTCTGATATCCGCGTGCTCCTATTGAACTCCTGAATCTGCTCGTTGGTATCGCGGACGCGGCGAACAGCCAACGCACGGCTGGACTGTAACGCGACAATGTCACTAAGCAATCTCCGTTCGTCAATCAGCTTAGACCGACCGTATTGGTATTGTGGCTTTCCATCAATCCCAATCGGGCAAAACAGTCCGAGAGTCGCTTTATGTGCGGCAAGCAGCATTTGACGAGCCGAATCAACCGTCTCGGCCAACGGCAACTCACAGTAGACGGTGATCCCACACTGCATGAATGCCAATGCCTGTTCGCAATGGCAGAAATCCGGCGTGCAGATAAAAACGCCATCCAACCGCCCACTCTCTTCGTTCAGAAGTTTTTTGTAGTCATCATAGAAAGCGCACTCCCTTTTCGCCATCTTTTTGTGGCCATCTCTTGAGTAGCCTTCGGGTATGTGGCGTGCAGTCGCCAGCCGCTTGCGCGAGATGTCACATACGGCAATCACTTCTGCCCAAATATGCCCGCTTCTCGTATAGTAAAAAAGTTTTTCGAGTACATCTATGCCCCTATGTCCAAGCCCTATCACGGCAACACGAAGAGGCGCTTTACGCTTAACATCCTCACCTGAGGCGCTTGCTAGTGCAGCCATGGAGACTGTCATTAAAAAATCCCGTCGGTTCATTTCCTCCTCCTATTTTCTTTTCCAAATTCGTGGTTGATCCAACTTCTTCTCATTCATTCTTGTTTTGCTGTTCGTAAACAAAATGAAACATATCTTTGACGGGCTTTAAAAGCTCATCTCGAGGATTACGTATCTCAATCGTCTTTATATGTGAGTAACGCTGGGGGCTGCATTTCATAGAAGTGGGGTATGAGTTGTCCTTCAATGGAAAGATGTGCTTCGCCAATCCGTTCAACATCATCCACACTCTTCCGATCTTCTTCTTGTCCGCTAGGCGTGGGTAGAGCGGAAACGGCCTCGTAATGTATGCGAGACGATCAGGACCAATGTATGCCATCCAAAGTACAGCACTGTAGTAGTGAATCATATAGCGACCACCATTCGCAGAGTGAACAGTCAACTTGAACTCCCGGCATGGTGACTCATACTCGCAGCCGCTTGATACCTGTTGGTGGGACGATACGCGTTGCTTCTTATTAGTGACTACGTTATTCGTATCTGACAAGCCACTATCAACTTGAATTCTACAGTCCAGCAAATCAGGCGACATAAATTCTTCGCTCGCCATGGAGCAACTTGGCGACGAATCGGACAACACGCCTTCCACGATGACTTTTTTCCCATCCATCCCCTGCCAAGATGTTTCATCTTCATTACATAAGCAACTTCTCTCAATTCCTTTACATCGATGTATGCCGATAAACTTCCATTTATTTGCATGGACAATGTGCTCTTCATCGCGAAATTCGCCTTCAACGGG
>JAFRNO010000664.1 GCA_017430155.1 Kiritimatiellia bacterium
AAGCGGCGCCAGCTGCGCAGCGAATCCGAGGAGATGATGCCGAGCCAGCCCAGCACGAAGAGTATCAGCGGAATCTGGAAGACGAGCCCGAACGCCAAAACGAGCTTGAGGACGAGCGGCACGTAGTTCTCGATCTGTATCTTCGTGACGCTCAATCCAAGCCAGCCGTTCACCACGTCGAAGAAGCGCACGACGTTCGGCGCGATCTGGCCGTAGGCGACCGCGACGCCGATCCCGAAGAAGACGGTGCCAGCCAGCAGGAAGAAGAGGATGGCGGCCTTCTCGCGCTTCGTGAGCGCGGGGAAGACGAAGCGCAGGACGAAGTACATCACGAACGGGAAACTCAGCGCGGTGCCGCCCCACATGGCGATGGACATGATCTGGCTGAACCCGCCCGTCAGGTTGAGGCTGACGATCTCGATGCGGCCCTCCTTCTGGAGCGCTTCCGCCGGCGCCTCCAGCCATCCAAGGACGGTCGGGGAGAATACGCCGACGACGACGCAGCAGATCGCCCACGCGACCAGTCCGTTGATCAAGCAGGAGCGCAGCGCGACGATGTGTTCGAAAAAAGGGCGCGGCGGGTCGTTGTATTCGTCGGGGTTCTTGATGAGCGCCATCTTCAGGCGTCCTTTCTCGGCGCGGTCGAGACCGTGATGGTCACGCGGCGCAGTTCCTCTTCGGTCGGCGAAGGAGGCTGCGCGGGCGCCGCAGGCGGCTCGGAAGAGGACTCCGCGCCCGAAGTCGCGTCCTTGTCCTCCTCCGTCGAGCCGTCCTCGCCGTACCCGTCGCCGTAGGCGCCTTCATACGAGGTCTCGTCGTAGAAATCCTCATGCCCCGGATAGGGGCTTCCCTCCGGATAGGGGTTTCCCCCCTCGTCGGTCGCCGCGGTCTCGGCGGAGGAGTCCGAGGTGGAAGAGGAAGAGGAAGACGAGTCGTCCGACACCGCTTCGTCGACCGTCTTGCGGACTTCCTGGTCCATCGACATCAGCTGTCGCTTGAACTCGTCGGCCGCGCGGCGGAGATTGGTCATGACCTGGCCCAGCTTGCGTGCGGCGGCCGGCAGGTTCTTGGGGCCGACGACGATAAGAATGACACCGAGCAGAACAAACCACTCGGTGCCTCCTACGGAGTCAAAGATGAACGCAAAGCTCATCTGCAACCGTCAGTCAGCGCTCACTTGTGCGCGAACACCGCGAATTCGCCGCGGCGGTTCTTGCTCCAAGCCGCCTCGTTCGCCCCGACGACGGCCGGCTTCTCCTCGCCGTAGCTCTTCGTCTGGACGCTCTGGACGTTGACGCCGAGATCCCCGAGGTATTTGCTGATCGCAATCGCGCGGAGCTCGCCCAGGGAGAGGTTGTACTCGTTGGAGCCGCGCTCGTCGCAGTTGCCCTCGACGAGGACGACGCGGCCGGTCTGCTTGAGGTGCGCGGCGACCGCCTCGATCTTCGGCATCTCGCTCTGCGGGATGGCCGACTGGTCGAAGCCGAAGTAGACGGGAGTGAAGTCGACGTCCGTGCAGCGCACGTAGTTGGGATCCTGGTCGAACGTAAGGCCCGTCGCCGGAACGCCTTCCTCGTCCTTGATCGCGCCCAGGTCGGCGCCCGCGTTGGCGAGCCCGGCTCCGTTTGCGCCGTCGGCGCCTTCGGATGCAATGTCCTTGGCCTCCGTCATGCCGTCATCCGTGCCGACGTCCGTCGCCTGGGCGATCGAATCGCCGTCAACCGACTCGTCGTCGTACTTGCAGCCAGTAACCGCGCACGCGAGCACCCCGCAGAGCGCAATTGCCATCATCGTCGAACTCTTCATTTTTCTTAACTCCTTATGGATGAAATTCTTTTGGTTGTGAAAGCGCCGTGTATGATACAGAAAACGCGGCGAAAAGGCAAGCCGAAAAAGAAAATGTCTTATCCGGCGTTTTCGGGCTCCTTCTCGCCGCGGCTGCGGATGGCCCGGTTGAGGCGGCCGAACAGCTCAAGGCCGACGAGGCAGAGCGCGGTCGCCGCCACCGCCACCCAGTAGAGCCCGGCCGCCGAGGCCATGCCGATTCCGGCGGCCACCCACATGCCCGCGGCCGTCGTGAGGCCGTGGATCACGTGCTTCTGCATGATGATCGTGCCGGCGCCGAGGAAGCCGATGCCGCTCACGATCTGCGCGGCCACGCGCGCGGGATCCGCCCCACGCACGCCCGCGCCTACCGGCGCGTCGAGGAAGCCGTACTGCGACACGATCATGAACAGCGCGCTGCCGAGCGCCACGAGGCAGTGGGTGCGCGTGCCGGCCGTCTTCGCCCGGTACGCGCGCTCCATGCCGATGAGCGTGCCCAGCCCCGCCGCCAGCGCGAGGCGCAGTATCAGCTCCCAAGTCACAGGTCCCTGATGAAGATGTTGCGGAACTCGATCGGGTCGCCGTGGCACTGGAGCTCGATCTGCTCGCACGGGAAGATCGGCTGCTGGCGGTCCCAGTAGTTCTCGAGCGTGACGTTGTCAACCACGACCGCGCCGTTGAGGCGCACCGTCACCTTCTCGCCCACCATCTTGATGTAGAAGCGGTTCCAGTCGCCCACCAGCCGATCGGCGATGCAAAGGGCCTTGTCGGGGTTCTTCTTGTTGTTGTAGAGCCCGCCCGAGCCGATGCCCCAGTCGTTGTTGGCGTCCCAGATCTGCACCTGCGGCGCGCCGCGGAGGTAGAGGCCGCTGTCGCCCTGCACGGACATGATGCGCCAGTCGACCCAAATCTCGAAGTCCTTGTAGTCCTTCTTCGTGGCGAGCGAGTAGCCGCCCTTGAAGCCATCGAAGAAGAGGTTGCCGTTGCGCACGGACCAGTGCTCGGCCATGCCCTTGTCGGCGACTTTCTGCATCTCGGCGCGCTTCTCGGGCGTCGCCGCCTGGCGCACCTTCGGGTTGTCGAACTTCTCGGCCGTGGTCACGCCCTTCCAGTTCGCGAGGTCTTCGGCCTTGCCCGCGAAGTACGTGGTGAAGCCGGCCGGGCACTTCGACGCCTGGCACGGACACACGACGCCCATCTTCGCGCTGTCGGGCAGCTCCTTGATGCGGATGTTGCGCCACATCACGTGGTGGCCGTGGCCGAGCCAGCCGATGCGGCCCTTCGGCGTGTGCAGGCCGGGGTGCTTCTTGCCGTCCGGCGTGTCGCCGTCGCCCTTGAACTTCGAGACGTCGGCCTTCGTGATGAGGATGCCGTTGAGGTACACCTCGATCTCGCTGCCGATCACCTTGACCTCCTCGAAGTTCCACATGCCGGCCTTGCGCAGGTAGCTGCCGCCGGCGGCGAAGTTCTTCTCCTTGCCCCAGATCTGCTTGCCCACGTTGTCGCGCAGCGCCGGCACCACGCCGTACACGGAGCCCGTGTACTGGTAGGGCTTGAGCTTGTCCTTCTTCGCCCCGGAATCATAGTACTGGCTGCCGCCGTCGTCGAGGAGCTGCAGCTCGCACATCCCGAAGTAGGCGGCGTCCTTGTTCACGTCGGCCATGCGGATGCCGAGGCCGTTGTTGCCGTTCTCGGGCATCTTGAACTCGAAGCGGAGGATGAAGTTGCGGTACTCCTTCTCCGTGCAGAGGTTGCCGCCCTTGCCCTTCACGAAGCGCTCGGGGAAGCAGGCGAGTACCGGGAACGACTTCTCCTCGCCCGTGCCGCGCATTTTCTCCTTGACCGTCTCCACGCCGTACATGTGCGTGGCCCCGCACCAGCCCGACAGGTCCTTCCCGTTGAAGAGCGGGACGAATCCCTCGTCGATCTTTTCAGGGTAGGGCGTGAAGGCGCATGCGCCCGCCTGGGCGCAGCAGTTTCCCGCGCCGTATGTCGTCACGGCCGCCGCACATGCGGCGAGCACCGTCGTCATCATCCGTTTCATGTTTGTGTCTCCTGGTTGTTGGCCCCTTCGGGCACCGATTGAATGGCCATTACGAGCTTGTGCTCCTCGCCGGGCGCGAGCTCGAGCGCCGCGTCCTCGTAGATCGTGGCCGGCTCCACGCACACGAAGCGGTCCCAGCCGCGTTCGCCGAGCTCCGCCACGCGGTCCGCGCTCTCCGGACCCGGGTTCCACACGACGAGCTTTTTGTTGCCGCGCGAGACGAGCGCGATCGCGCGCCGCAGGCCGGGATCGACCAGCACGTGCTCGTGCTTCTCGACGGTGAACACCTTGCTGCCGTCCGCGATGGGCGCGTAGTCGCCCGTCCAGACGCGCTCGCCGCCCTTCTCGGGCGCGCGCGTGTCGAAGAACGCGCAGCCGTCCACGCCGCGCACGGACACGCCCTCCCTCCCCTTGACGAGGAGATACGGATGGAATCCTTCCGTGAACTTGAACGGCACGTCGCCCGTGTTCTTCACCGTGAGGCAGAGCGTGAGCTTCATCGACACGGAGACCTTCAGCTCGAGCTCGAAGTCATGAGGCCACACGGCGCGCGTGGCGTCGTCGCTCGCGCACGCAAGCGTCAGCTCCGTGAGGTCCTCTGAATATTCCGAGCCCTTCACGCGCCAGCGCGCGTAGCGGGCGAGTCCGTGCTTTGGCGCGCCTTCAGGCCCCGTAGCCGCAAACCATGGCCAGCATACAGGTATGCCGCCGTGTATCTCCACGCCTGCAGGCGAATCGTCGTACTTGTGCGGCATGTACAAGACCGGCATGTTGCCCGTTGGACGGTACGAGATCGTCT
>JAFRNO010000665.1 GCA_017430155.1 Kiritimatiellia bacterium
AGTCCATCGGAGCGGACTATGCGCCTGCGGTCAAGCGCTTCATGACGGTACCATACCGGGCGGGTGAAGAGGTGTCGATGACGCTTCGGTCGTGGTCGGCAAGCAACCTTAGTCCCGCTTCGTCGGATAACGATACTCAATTCGAGGCGTGGTGCGGCGCCAAGGTGCGGTTGCTGAGGTTTGGGAGAAAGTGAACGGGGAACGGGGAATGGGGAAGAGTTAAGAGTGAAGAGTTAAGAGTGAAGAGTGAAGAGTTGAGAGGAAGGAGAATGAAGATGAAGAAGAGATTTGGATTTGTGATGATAATGGCTGCGATGGTTGTTGCGGCGTATGACGATGTCCAGGTCGTGTACCGCGGGCAGCTCAAGGCGAACGGCCAGGCGCCTGCCGCGCAGACGATGCCGATGACGTTCCGGCTGTACGCGAAAAAGAATTCAGGAACCGCGTCCTGGACGACGAACGGCGTCGTGGCGATAGACGACAAGGGGCTTTTTCAGGTGGCGCTTCGCGGAGAAGGGCTGGCGGAGGCGATCGATTCCGGCAAGGCGAACTGGATCGGAATCTCGATAGCGGGGGGCAAGGAGCATTACCCACGTCAGGCGCTTCTCGCGTCGCCGGCCGCGGAGAAGGCGGTCTCGGCCGGAAGCCTCGCGGACTCGCCGTCCGTCGGCACCGCATCCGTCGAGCGAGTCGAGGCGGACTCGCTCGCGGTGACCGGATCGCTTTCCGTGGGCGGCAACGTGAAGATGGCGACTCCTGCCACGTCGTCGTCCGCAGTAGGGATGGACGCCCGCCTTACAGCGGGCTGGCACACGCTGCAGATGAAGGGGAAGGTGCGTTTCTTCAACGGCGGCGCGCCGATCGACCTTGGCACGAAGACGGCCAGCGGCGGCGGATGCTCTTTCGGCACGGCGGACTTCAACTGCGTCGCGCTGTTCACGTCCGAGAGTTCCGACATCATGCCGGGCATGTCGCGTTTCGTGAAGAAGGGGGAATCTGTTATGATCCCGTTGGCAACAAATATTCCCGACGGAACGGTCGTAAGGTGTCGGCTCTATCAGATCGGCGTGGAGTGAGAAAGGAGTCATTGACATGAAGAGAAAGCTTGTACCAGCTATTGCCGCAGCGGCGGCCGTTGCGCTGACGGCGGCGGCCGATTCGATGTGGGAGATCGTACCGCCGGTTCCTTTCCCGGTCGACACCGCCGGCTCGGCGTGGCAGACGCAGAACCTGGAATCGCTGTACCAGACGGGCGGCGGTTTCTCGTCGGTCGGACGGGAGGATGGGCAGCCCGCCGCGACGGAACCAACCCAGGGCAGCACGGCGTTCCGCCTGGAGTCCGCATCGTGGGGCTTCGGCATATCCGAGATGCAGGCAGACTTCAACCTCGGCGAATACTGCACCGATTTCCCGGACGGCGAGATCGACTGGGATGCGACCGAGACGGCCATCACCAACTCCGCCGCGTACAAGGACGGGTTCGTGTTCTTCGTGGATTCCGCCACCGAGGACTCGAAGCGCGTGCTGTTCACGCGCGGCGGCGACGTGGTGGTCCCGTGGAAGCTCGTTGGAGGAGAGGACTCCACCCGGACGTACACCGTCGGGCAGACAACCACCGCGAGGCCGTACCGCATATTCTGGACAGAGCTTCCGTTCAACGGACCGAAGATCGACCTCACCGCTCACCAGCACGTGAGGCTTCTCGGCGATCCTTCCATCGTACAGCCCGTGTACGAGTCCACGCTCACAAGCGGGCAGACGGGCGTCTCGAACATCGTACGCGGCGTCGTATACGACGCCACCGCGAAGGCGCTTAGATGCTACTGCCGCGTCATTGACGAGGAGACGCGCCAATACGACGGGCCGGAGGGGCAGTTCGTCCTAGCCTACTTCGACAGCGGCTCGAAGGACAACCTCGTCGCGACGATCGTCGTAGAGGCGTGCAGCCCGGACGTCACCGTGATTCCCGCCAACGTGGGCGACGAACTGCGTCCTGCGGGCGGCGGCTACGACATAGACGGGCTCGAGTCGCAGATCGCACAAGGCGACATGGAAGTGACGGGCGACAAGGCGGCCCCGTATCTCTACAGGCACAAGGGCAAGACGAACTGGAGTCCAAAGGACGGCGCCGTGTTCGCTATCTCCCCTACGGACGCGACCACGACGAAGACTGGCGAGTCCGCTCCTTGGCGCGCCGACATCTACTGGATGGCGCCTGATCCGCTCGACACCCTCTGGCCGTTCGAGGAGGACTGGTACGAGATATCCTGGCCGTCCAACGCTCCCGCGTTCATCGTCTCTGGCGACGCCGGCAATCCCGGCCTCCCGATAATCGCGCCCACGAACTACACGACCGCAGTGTGCGACTACCAGTCGCCGGCGAACATCGCCACAGCGGGCAACAACGGATGCGTCTCGGCCACGGAGCCCGGCATGTTCACGCTTAAGATCACGGCGGACGACAACATCTGGTTCCAGCCCGTCAAGGCCGTGCTGTGCACCGATCCCGCGTACTCGCTCACAAATGCGGCGCAATGGACGGTGGGAAGCGAGATAACGCTTCTGGGCGGCGCTGCTGCGAGGAACACGGAGGCTGCCGCGATGATGGCGGAAGGCACACTTCCGGGATATATCTACGCGCCGAGGTCGGACAGCAGCCACAACTGGAACCCCCGCCTCTACCACGAGCCGAAGCAAGATTCGGCTTCGGACGTGTCCGACGCCAACAGCGACCCTTATGAAAGCCTGTATTCGGCCATCTATCCGGTGAACGTTGCCCCGACTCCGATAGAGGTCTGGTGGTCGTGCGCCGTGTGGCAGGAAGGCATGGAGGGTGTTGTCAAGATGCCGTGCGTAGTGCAGCGGTACGCTCCGGAATGGCCGCGTCTCAAGGATGTCCAGAACATCGTCATCGCCTCGCAGCGAGGCTCGGACGGCCTGATCGCCGGCTCTTCGGCATCGGCCCTTTACCTGAACGCGGAGTCGGATCATGCGAGGACGACAGAATACGAAGGTGTAGGCGCAGGGCGTACCGGAGGGCTTACGTTCGGCTTCTGGGTGAACCCGTCGCCAGGTGGGGCGGGCTACCCCGAGGCGACAGACGGACTCCTTGTGACATTGTGCAAGGACGACGAGCCTGGCGCCGTGGCGTTCAGGCTGGGATTCGCCGGAGGCGCTGCGTCAGTGAAGCTGTCAACGACGGCAAACTCCGGCGGCAGCTGGACGGACCTCGTGTCGGTCTCGGTGCCGACGGACGACTGGACATTCGTGTCCCTCGCCATGAAGCCGACCATGGGCGTGTCGCGTGAGGCCAGCTTCGTGGTGGGCGCGCAGGAGGCGTGGTCGGGAACGCTTTCCGTCCCCGTCGTGGCAGAGGCGGAATCGTTCGACTTCTGCATCGGCGCGTGGAGTCCGCTTGCAGGCGGCAACATCCGTCCGTCAGCGACCGGCGTCGCGATCGATTCGGTGTCCGTCTGGTCTTCGCCCTTGACGGCGGAGCAAATCGCGGAGCTGTGGGAAAAGGTGGACGGCTCCGCGACGGCGGACATCGCGCTCCAGCGCAGGTATTCGTTCGACGAGGAGACGGATCTCGTTGCCATTCCCGGAATGTCGACCCGTTTTGCGTTCGACAGCGTCGGCTACAGGCGCCTTCTGTCGAACGGTCCGCTCAAGATGTCACCCGGCGCGCCGAAGCTCTACAGCGGGCTTGTGTCCGCCGAAGGCTCGGTCGCCCCTGAAATCTACTACGAGAACGACGATGCAAAGATGGGCTTCAACCCGAACGACGAGCATGCGTTCCTGGCAGAGGGGCCGTCGGGATGGATCGTCCACGCGCTCAGGTGCGACCTGGCGTCGGACAACGGCTCGCAGCCGTTCGTCCTCGTGCAGTACGAGAAAGAGGGGAAGGGGGCGATGCGCGTCTACGGCGTCGTGCTCACCAACAGCGTCTATTCGACCCTCGGTTCCGAGCGCACGGCCGGACTCATGTTCACGCCGCCCCATCCTCTCGAGACGCTCGACTACGCCAACAACGCGAAGAACTACGCATGCACGGTGTCCGCCGCCCCTACCAACAGCTTCGGGGAGGTCACGACGGACAGCGAGGTCGTCTACTACGACCGCCACAGCCGCATGTGGGGCCGCCGCGACGGGGAGGCGAACGCGCACTACTACTATGCGGTGCAGAACGGATTCTGGTTCCCCGACACGAATCCCCAGCCCGCGGCAGGGACGCTCGTGCCGTGGCTCGCGCGCGTTGTGACGAACACGGCGGACGTCATCACGTCCGCGCCGATGCCGTGGCGCTGGAGCGTCGTATGGCCGGACGACGCGACGGTGCCGACGATGAGAGTCGCGCAGACCCTGACGAAGGCGTCGTCCGGGCTGCCTGAGGTCTGGAGCGCATCGTCGATGGCGGTGGCGTTCCCCGCGCCAGACGGGGACAAGGTGTCAAGAGAGGGCGTCGTCCACCTCATCGACCCGACGGTCGCCCAGGAGCGGCCGCTCAAGGTGGAAAGCTCGTTCCCGAACGAATACGGCTTCACGCTCGGGCCGTCCGGGACGACGCAGCTCAAGGGCAGCAAGTACTACTTCACCGGCCTGCCGCCGTCGATCTCCGACCGCTTCTACGTTGATGCCGCGAACCAGAAGATGGTGCTCGAGGGCAAGCTCGTGGAGAAGAGCTCCGGCGGGAGCTACCTGCAGCTCAACGTGCTGACGCCGGAGGAGCGCGCTGCGCTGCGCGGCATCTGCAAGGGGCCGGAAGCCGCCAGGACGGTGTGGACCGCTGCCGTCAACGCGCTTGCCGTCGCAGAGGTGCAACCCAACAAGACAGCGCGCAAGGAGATCGCGACGCCATCTGCCGGCAAGGTCGTCAACGTCGTGACGACGTACAGTCCCGTCGACCACTACGCGCTCGTCGCGTCCGGCGAAGGCACGGGGTACGTCACGCTCATCGAGAACGACAGCCCGGACACGACGATGGTCGACGAGGGCGCGACCGTGTCGATGCACGTTATCAAGGTCGTGCCCGAGCTGTACGCCGGCGGGCTCACCGTGATCACCGACCCGATGAACAAGCTTTCCGAACAGTTGACGATCGCCTACACGTCGCCGTTCGGCGCGGCGGCGGACGATTTCGAGTTCGAGTGGCGGCGCATCGAGACGCAGACGGACGGCTCCGTGCCGACGAACTATCCCGACTGGCGCGTCTACGGCGGGTCCGCGGCCAATCCCGGAAAAGTCTCGATCCTGCTCGGCGCGGAGGGCGCGGACCTCAAGGATCTCCAGAACATGTACTACGCGATGCGCTACCGTGCGAAGGCGGGCGCCACGGCGCACGACGTCACGGGCGACACGTGGAGCGACTGGTGCGGGCCGACGCTCGCCGAGGGCTGGGTGCAGCGCGTCCTCAACTCCGTCACGCCTTTCGCCCAGCGGTGCATGGACTTCTCGACCTACACGGCCGACCTCTCGTACTCGATGCTCGAGCAGATCGGCGCGCCGTACCAGGGCGACGTGGCGCTCAACAACGACAACCTGAACAACGTCGGCCTCCTCGAGCTGTACCGCACGATCCTCAACAAGGCGGAGAACATGTCCCTCAAGCTCGGCGCGAAGACGGACATCGGCGTCAACAAGCAGCTCCTCCTCGCCGCGTCTCGCATCGCGGAGCTGTACGGCATCCTCGGCGACGAGGCGTACGCTGACGCGAAGAACCCGACCATCGGGCAAATGTTCGCGGGCTCGGTGTACGACGCCGACTCGCTGAGCTCGTCCGTGTTCTGCTTCCAGAACCAGCTGCCGACGCTCATCGACGAGGAGCTGGCGCTCCTGCGCGGCCGCACGTCGGCCGTCGCGCCGAACATGAAGACGCACCCGTACTACAACCGCCTCATCTGGAACTTCACGAAGGGCATAACGGAGGGCGAGATCGCGTACGTCAACAACTACATGATACGCGGCTCGGACGGTGAGATCACGCAGGAGCAGGCGGCGAAGCAGTATCCGCAAGGGCACGGCGACGCCTACGGGCACTACCTCAGCATGGTCAAGAGCTTCTACCACCTCGTCCGCAACCCGTACTTCGACTGGTACGCGTCGATGACGGAGATGTTGATCGGCGATTCGATCGTCAACGTGGACTACTTCGACGAGGACAAGTTCGCCGCGGCGGCGGGAAACCTTGCGCGGACGGCGCTCGACACGATGGACCTTACCGCGCGCAAGGCGTGGAAGGACGCCGAGGGCGTGGTCGGGGCCGGGTACTTCGACGCCGACGCGGAGCAGGCGTTTGGCTACGGCGAGTGGGCGACGCGCGCCGGCTACGGCGCTCTCTGCAACTGGGCCGTCGTCAACTCGCTCCTTCCCACGAACGGCACCCCGGTGAACGCCGTGTTCGAGGACAAGGGCGTCAAGCGCATAGACCGCTCGACCGCCCGCTCGCTCTGCTACCTCCCGTCCGTGGTGCGCGACATCCAGACCAAGCTGGACGCACTCGACGCCGGCATGAATCCGCTGGGCTTCTCGGACAACGCCATCCCGTTCGACATGGAGCCGACGGAGATCAACGGCGACACGGCGACCGCCATCCCGCACTTCGAGCAGATGCTCGCGCGCACCGAGAAGGCCCTCGAGAACGCGCAGACAGTCCTCACCTTCGCACAGGAGTTCGGCTCTCGCCTCGCGCAGATATCGCTTGAGGAGACGGAGGCGGTAGGCGACCATCTCAAGACGGAGGCCGAGTTTGACAAGAACCTGATCGCGATATACGGGACCCCGCTCGCCGGCGACATCGGCCCCGGCGGCACGTACGCGCAGGGTTACTCCGGGCCGGATCTCTACCACTACATGTACGTGGACCTCGCGCCGTACGGACTAAAGGCCGTAGAATCCAAGCTGGACAGGCAGATCGTGACGTACAAGGTGTCTGGAGACACCCCCTCCTACACGGCGGAAGGCCTCAATTACGAGACGGATGGTACAGTTTCCATCGTGTACACGCTCACGCCGGACGGCATCCCGCAGGCGCCCGCCGCCAAGGGCGTCCGCGAGACGGAAGGCACGATACAGACGGCCTACCGGGCCTTCCTTGCGGCCTACGTGAAGCTCAGGCAGGCCAGCACCACCTACAACAAGGCGGTAGGCAACCTCAAGATCAAGAGCGACATCGCCAAGACGCAGCATTCGCACGCGCATAACGAGTATGCGTTCAACGAGACGATGAATGCGGTCACGATCTTCAAGGCCGGCGTGGACCTCACGACGGGACGGATTGCCGAAGCCATGGATCTGACCAAGGATCTTATCACGGATGCCGAGGATTTCACTGTGAAGGCCGTTCCGAAAATCGTAGGACTGGGCATGACTGTCAACACCGACCCGTCGGCGATAGTGGGCGGCGTCGCGGGCCTCGCGGCCAAGTCCGGCAAGGCCGGCGCGATGACGGCGGGCTACGCGGCGAAGTCTACTGCCGCCGCCGTGGACTTCTGGAAGACCACGCTCGAGACGGTGTTCAAGGGGATCACGGACAAGTACGACTTCTACGACGCGCAGGTCGAGAGCTGGGAGCGGCTGAAGTCGGCGACAGGGGACGTGTTTGACGCGGCCAAGGATCTTCAGGAGGCGTATGGCGACCTTGCCGCCGCAGAGCAGGCATACCGCGCGGAGATCGCGAATGGGCAGACGCTCCTTGCCGAGCGGGAGATGACGCGCAAGGCCTGGGCAAATGCCGGCACGTCCATCAGGTACGCCGACATGTACGACCGCATCCAGCGCAACAACGCGCTCACGAAGTACACGACTGCGTTCGACACCGCACAACGCTACGTGTACATGCTCGCGAAGGTATACGACTACGAGACGGGGCTGCTCTCGTCCAATCCGCTCGCCGGCGATTCGTTCATGCGCGACGTGATCGCCGCACGCGCCCTCGGCGAGGCGGGCGTGACGACGGAGCAGAACTCGACGCTCTGGGACGTCGTCACCCGCATGAGCGCGAACTGGGACGTCCTCAAGGGCAGGCTCGGGATCAACAACCCGGAGACGACCACCAAGTGGTTCTCGCTCAGGTACTCCTACTTCAGGATCAGGCCGGAAGCCGACGGCGACGCCGCGTGGCGCGACGCGCTCCAGGCCTGCTGGCGCGACGACCTCTGGTCCGACTCCGAAATCGCCCGCTACTGCCAGCCCCCGCAGAACGACGAGCTGCCTCTCTCCGCCGAGCCTGGTCTCGTCATCTCGTTCCCGACGACGATCAACCTTGCGGAGAACTTCTTCGGGAAGCCGCTCCTCGGCGGGGAGACGACGTACAGCTCCAGCGACTACGCGGTGAAGCTCTACGGCGCCGGCATCCGCTTCATGGGCTACGACAAGCTCGCGATCACGACCGCGGACGGCCTCGCGTCTGAGCCCAACGTGTATCTCGTTCCGGTCGGGAACGACTACATGCGCTCGCCTTCCGGGACGACGCGCGCCACGCTCGCATTCAAGGTGCTGGACCAGGTGATGCCGGTTCCGTATGACAATTCCGCGCTGAGCGGATACCTCGGCGACCAAGACTGGATCGCGACGCTCACCTCCGGCGACGGGGCGGCGACGATCCGCCGCCACTCGACCATGGCCGTGCTGGGAGGCGACGAGGTGACGTCCAAGCGCCTCATCGGGCGTAGCGTGTGGAACGACCGCTGGCTGCTCGTGATCCCCGCGAGCTCGCTTTCAAGCGACCGCGTGAACGCGCTCAAGACGTTCATCCACGGGCTCGACACCGACAAGGACGGCCAGATCGACATCCCCGGCGTCTCCGACATCGAAATCGGCATCAAGGCCTACTCGAGGAGCGGCAACTGACGGCTTTTCGCACCAGTCGCAAAATAAGTGATATTGGGGGTTGAATGCGGGCGAAGGGTCTGATACACTATTTGCCACTTTTCGGCGCCCCAAGGGCCGGAAGCACCAAGGAGGTGAAAAAGGCAAATGGCAATCCAGCTCAAGCTGAAGAAGAACGAGTCCGTTGAACGCGCGCTCAAGCGCTTGAAGAAGATCCTCGACAAGGAGGGGATCATCAAGACGCTGCGCGACCAGCGCTATTTCGAGAAGCCCTGCGTGAAGGCGCGCAAGAAATCCGCGCGCGCCCGCATCCGGAACCGCTCGCGTCGTCGTTCAACCGAGATGTAAGGCTCGGTCTTAGGCATTTTGCCTTATTAAAAAGGCCCCCGCCCGTCACGGTGCGGAGGCCTTTCACTTTTATGCGGGGAGGGTCGCGCTCCTGCGCGTCCCCCAGGCGGGAGCGGTCGCGCTTGTCGCGACCATCGTTCATTTCAACAGTTCCGCGAGCACAGGGTCCTTGACCTCCACCTCTTCGGGGGTGAGGCCTTCGATCTCGTGCGGATACACGATCCACCGGTCGAGCTTCTTCACGAAAAAGTCGGGCGTGAAGGAGGTGACGTTCTTCTCCGGCTTCCAGTAGACGCACGCGAAGCGCATGTCGCAGCCGATGTCAGCCATGCGGGCGTGGATCGCGGCGGCCGTGCGCCCGGTGTCGAACACGTCGTCCACCACGAGCACCTTCGTGCCGGGTTTGAGCGAGGCGAACACCTGCGCGGCGTGTTCGTCGAACGTCACGGTCGTCTCGCTCGTTTCGATGCCGGTGTAGCTGGAGCACTTGACGGGCTTGTGGGGGAGGGAGAGCCCCTTCACCTTGAGGAACTCGTGCACCGCCACGCCCGGGATCGCGCCCCCACGCCAGAGGGCGATCAAGATGTCCGGACGCCAGGGGCTGTCGTAGATCTGGCGCCCGAGGCGCCAGATGTCGTGGAGGTAGTCCTTCGGGTCGATGTAGACTTTCGTGTCCATAGCGCGCCCATTATACCCGATTTCACCTTGCCCATGCAAGCGCGATGCCGCGTTTTTTCGCGGTTGCAGCCATTCCGTGCTTCCGTCCGGGCAGAGATTTTGCTATAATCTCACCCGTTTTTTTCGGAAACATGGAGAAACAGATGTTCAAACCGGTATCCAACAAGGTCCAGTTCCCCCAGATGGAGGAGAGCGTCCTGAAGTATTGGACGGAAGGCGACGTGTTCAAGAAGTCGCTTGAGAGGAACAGGGGCA
>JAFRNO010000666.1 GCA_017430155.1 Kiritimatiellia bacterium
GTCGTAGCCGCACGGCAGCGACTCGCGCGCGCACACCAGCTCCTCGTTGCCGAAGCGGTCGCGCAGCACGATGTCCTCCCATCGGTTGCAGAGGTAGAGGTTCGCGTCGAGCGGCCACGGCGTGCCGTATTGGTACTGGCTGCGGGCGGCGCTCTCGGATTCCGGAAACGCCACGTACGGCGTCATGCGGCGGAGCTGGCTCATCTCGTTGTCGTCCTTCACCTCGATGTCCAGACGGCAGAGCGACCCGAACGACTCGCCGTGGTGCGGCGCGGCCACGAGCATGTACTTCGACGAACCGGGAATCGCGCGGATGCCCATCTCCGTCTTCGGAAGGCCCGACTTCGCGCATGGACAGCCCCCCGCGCGGTTGTGGTCGCCGTGCGTGTTGTCCGCGAACGTGTGCCAGGGGTAGGGGTAGTTGCCATGCGGCGCGCGCGGGTCGCGTCCGTCGGGATAGCAGATCCAGAAGTGCGAGCCGAGGCAGTCGTCGCGGTCGGTGTAGTCCCAGCGTGTGTAGACGATCATGCCCGCGTTGTCCACGCTCATCTGCCACTCGCTCGTCTCGTAGTAGGAGATCGGGTAGATGTCGCGTCCCGTGGGTTTCATCGTGTGCATCATGAACACGGGCACGCGCAAGTTGGCGTCCTTCGTGAAGCACCGGATGAACCCGCCGCGCCGCTCGCTCGCGAAGAGGATGCGTCCGGACGGCAGCACGCACGGGTCGAAGTCGTTCGTGTTGCCGAAGGTGAGCTGCGCGATCTTGCCCGTCGCGATGTCGAGGCGGAATATCTTCCACGTAGTCGACTCGTCCCAGATCCAGCGGTGCATCTTCGGCGCGGCGTGCGTGAAGTAGAGCGTTTTGCCGTCGTAGTCGAGGTCGAACGAGTAGAAGCAGCCGAAATCGAGCGCCTTCCCCGCGAGCGGACCGTTCGTGACGACGCAACCATCGAGGAGATTGCGAACCTTCGGCGCACCTCCTTTCCACCCGTCGGCCACGAAGAGTCCGCCACCGCGGACCGTGTTGAACGCATAGCACTGCGTGGCGAAGTGCCCGCCCGTCGCGTCCGAGTTCTTCCAGTTGGTGAGGCGACAGCCCGAATACGTGGCCCGCGCGAGGAAGAGGAGACGGTCCGACGCCCCGAGCGCGGGATCCGCGAACATCGCCCGCCTGCGCAGGTCGCAAAGCGCGAACGCATCCGCGTACGTCGGCGCGGTGAGAGCGGCGAGGCGCGCGTATTCCCCGGTCCAGGGGGACGTGTCGATGCCGCGCGTGCGGTAGTCCGCAAGGAGTGCGCCGAGCCGGCGCAGGATCACGGCAAAAGCGGACCTCTCGCCCGGCTTCACGAGAAGCTCGGGATTATCGAGTTGGTCAGCCGCGCCCTTTGGAAGCTTGGCCTTTCCGGCAATCTGGTCCTCGATCTCCGCCAGCTGCTCGCGGAGGAAGTCGTAGCGCACGGCGTCCATGCCCGCGAGGCGTTCCGCCGCCACCTTCTTCACGCCGATTTTCGCGGGCTGCTCGTCCTTGCCCGTGCGTGGCTCCACGTCTTCGGCGAAGCGCGGGTCGACCGCGTCCTTTCCCCAGCCGAAGCAGCCGCGCACCGCGCCCGCGCTCGTCGCCGAGTCGAACAGTTCGCGCGGGAACGTCTCGGGGTGATCGATGTCGAGAAAGAGGTTGGTGACGTCGTTGAAACGCTCGTCGCGGATCGTCCAGGCGCGTTCCCACGTGCGGTTGTTGAGCTTCTCGTTGTCCACGTAGTGCCGCTTGCACGACGGCAGGAACTCGATGAAGTCGCGCGGTTCGCCTCCAGCGAGAACGAGCGGCAGCAAAGCACCCGCCGCAAAAAAAGTCTTTCTTTTGAAGTTCATCGTGAATGTCGGAGAATCTCTCGCCGCACCTCGCGGTAGAGCTTGCAGGAGGGTTCATAGTCGGAGAAGCCGCGCGCGATCCGCCGCACGAGCGCATCGGCGAGTTCCCTGTCGCGGCGACGCAGGGCGGCGATCAGGTCCGCGTCCTCCATTCCCGCCCGCGTCGCCTCCAGACGCACGCTCGGCCAGGGGCCGTCCGGTCCGGGATAGACGATGTGCGTATCGCCCGGCGGAAGCGAGTTGCCGTTGTTGGATCCGCCCCACTTCCGGGGATAGGGTTCCTTGAACGGATCCTGTCCCTGTCCGCGCTGCCAGCAGTTGTAGCCCCAGTGCAAGAAGCCGTCGATCTCGTACATCACCGCCACCCACGGAATGAGCGCGGGGCGCAGGAGCTCCCCGTCCATCGTGCGGTTCATCCACTTCCCGCCCGGGATGCAGCAGGTGTAGCACCACACATGGTCGCCGAAATTCGTGCGGAAACCGTCGTAGAGGGCGCGATACCGCTCGTAGGCGTCGACCTTGGGGCACCACACGTCCAGCGCGCCGGCAAAGGACGGCTCCTCCACGGCGTCGACCGTGCGGATGCCGGGCATGTATCGGCGCACGATGCCGGCGGTGATGCGGTATTCGGACACGTTCTTGCCGCCCGGCTCGTCGGCGACGTGCTGATACCAGCGGTCCCGAAGCCCCCGCGCGTCGATCTCCTCCATGAGCGCGCGCGCCATCTTCGAAAGGGCCAGCGCGCCGGGCACGGTGGTGGTGACGTTCGTCGTGTAGGAGGTCTTGAACGCGGGCGAGCCCCAGCCGTTCACGAAGCCGGCGAGGTGGGGACCTTCGATATACCAGAGTCCGGCGCGGCTGTAGATGTCCAGGAGACGGGAGAATCGGTCCTTGTCGAGCGTCACCGTGCCGTCGGCGCGGTGGATGAACACCTCGCGCATCAGGCCGACGTTCTGCCGCCCGCGCGCGGCCAGGCGCACGTACTTCTCGATCATCTTCCAGTGCTCTTCGCTCCAGGGCTTCAGCCCGTGCGAGCCGGCCATGTTGCCGAGACTCATCCAGTTCGTGTACTTGAAGCTGTCCTTGCCCACACGCGGCAGCGCCACGGGATGCACGACCACCTTGAGCGGAAGTTCGCGCACCGTCCCGCCCTGTTCGACGCGGATCCGGATCGTAAACCGGCTCGGCCCCGACGGCGCACCGTCCAGACAGAAACGCAGCGCCTCCGTCTCGGCGGGCGACGGAATGACCGTGGACGACAGCGGCTCCAGCACGTCGAACACCTCGAACGGTGCCCGGCGCGCGACATGCGGATTGTCGCCCGGATTCTTCTCGAGGAAACCGCGGACGCCCGTATTGCGCTTCACCGGCACGGCCCGCATCCTGTACCATTCGCCGTTGGCGATCGAGGCGGAGATCGCAAGCGGGACGCCGGGCGTGAGTCCGTTCAGCAGGACGTTGACGTCGATCACGCCGTCGACCGGAACGTCGATTTCGTCAAGCCGCTCCACGCCCTCGACTTTGGAATCCGCATAGAGCCACGCCAGCGGATCCGCCAACGCGGCCCGAAAGCCGCCATCCTCCGCGAACGACGCCCTCATCGCACCCGCCGCACATGCAAGTGCCGCCACCAGCATCAGTCTGACAGTTCTTTTCATGGCCATGTCTTTCATTTTCCCGCAGTATATCACTTTCCCGGTCGTACCGTCAACACGCTCGTTGCGGGCGGTCGCAATCAGGCGCGCGGCGCCAACACGCGGAACGACTCAATGGCGCGACGGCCCATGCGGTAGGCGAAATAGGCGTTCACGCCGCCCTCGATCGCCTTGCCCGCGACCTTCGCGAGCACGGGCATCGACTGCGCCACCACGGGCATCAGGTTGCCGCTGCCCAGCATCTCCGCCGCGTATTCCCCGCCCTTCTTCGCCGTCGATTCCATGATCGACCCCAGCTCGCCGGAGACGTAGATGGCCGCGCACCAGCGGCAGACGAGGCGGAACGCGTTCGCGCGCGACATGCGCCGGTTGTACACGACCGCCAGGTCGCACACCATCCGCGTGGAGTTGTAGAACACGCAGAACATGTCGACCAGGCGCCATGGGCTCGCCGCCGTCTTCAGGGCAATGAGCTTGCAGGCACGCGACACGATCTCCTTCGCCCGCGCGTCCTGCAGCGCCTGGAACCGGCGGAAATCGTCGAGCCACCCCGTCTCGTCGGAGTGGAGCGACTCCCCGCCGCGCAGGCCGTCGAGCAGGGCGCAGACGCGTTCGGCGTCCTTGAACCCGCACCGGGCCGCGTAGTCACGCGCGGGAGGGAGCTTGGCGAGGTACCGCTTCTGGATCCGGCGCTTCAGCGCCAATCCGTCCATCTCCCCCTCCTCCAGCTGCGTGATCGGCGGCAGGCGGCGGAACAGCAGCAGCGCGCGCAAGAGGACCCATGCCAGCACGCGGACAGGCACCAGCGTCGCGCCCAGCGCCGCGTAGAAGCGCCACCCCTCGCACGACATGACCCAGCGGAAGGCCGGCAGCAGCTGGCAGTAGAGCCAGACGAAGAACACGGCGAGCGCCGCGCGGAAGAGGAACGGGAACGGCGACCAGCGGACGCGGTCACCGGTCGGCTCGGGCGGCGGCGGCAGGTCGTCCCAGGCGGCGTCCGGCGCGCGGCCGACGGACACCTCGTGCGCCGGCGGCAC
>JAFRNO010000667.1 GCA_017430155.1 Kiritimatiellia bacterium
CGTAGGGCCGCCGGCGAGCGCCGCCTTCGCGCATGTGCCGTCGACGAGGCGCGCGAGGGGCGACGGCGCGCCGCGTCCGAGGACATTGAGCGGCAGCGAGCCCGTCAGGAGGTCGGCGGGCGGCACGTCGCCGTATCCGTAGCCGCACCGCGCGGCCCCCTCGTTCAGCGCCACGTACCGCCTCAGCATCCGTGCGTTACGCGCGAGCGGCGCAAGGAGCGCTTTCCCGTACCAGTCGGGCGGCTCGTAGCCCGCGTCGATGGCGAGGACGGAGATCGCGTTCATCCCCTGCGAAAGTTCCTCGAGCGCCTCCAGCACGATGCCGCGCCCGGTGCGGCAGCTGAACGTGCGCGGCCACGTCTCGATTTCCGGGCAGAGCCTGTCGATCAGCGCGCCCGGCGCGACGGCGTCCGCCTTGAGCGCGAGCTGGTACGCCTTCTTGACCTGCTCGCGCGGGTCGTGGTCGAACTAGCCACTCGCGCCCACGCGCATGCCGGACGGCAGCCCCGTCGCGGCGTGCGCCGCCTCATACATCCGCCGCGATCCCGCCGCCACGTTTCCGGGGTGCTGGATGCAGACGCGCGTCTCGGGCGAGGCGGCGTGCACGCCCTCCGCGACGGCCTTCACGACGAGCGCCTGGCTCTCGTAGGCGAACGCGCGCCACCGGGCCGCGAGCGCGGGGTTTTTTTTCATTTCCGCGAGCAGCTGCTTGCGCGTCCGACTCTTGCCTTCGCGCTTCGCGAAGTCGTCCAGGCAGCGCGCGCAGTGGCAGCCGTGGCCGCTCGGCCCGCCAGCGCGGTGGTGTCCCGTGATGCGGATGTCGTCGTCGATCCACAGGGAATGGGGGCGCATGGCGGCGGCGTATGTCCGGCCAACCTCCGCGAGGTAGGCGTGGAACCCGGGCGCGCGCGGGCAGTTCGCGGCGGGCGTCTCCGTCCCGTCCTCCGCCGTGTACGCCTGCCACGCGACGCCGGAGTTGTCGCCGTACTTCGTCCAGGCGGCCGCGCAGCCGATGGTGTGGATCTGCAGGGACGGCCGGACGCCCAGCCGGCGCACGTCCTCGGCCGCCGCCGCGAGCCTCGCCGCGTGGACGCGGTGGGCGTCCATCTTCGGCGTGGTGATGAAGGACGAGAACCACACCTCGTCGACGGCGTCGCGGTATTTCGCGAACTGCGCGAGCGTCGCCTTCCAGACGGCCGGGGAGTCGGTCTGCTGCTTCCGGAGCCGGATCGCGGAAAACGGGATGTCACTCCGAAAGACGGGATCCGGCGCTGAAAACGCTCCCAAGACGACGAGAGGACAGAGGACGGAGGACAGCAGACGAAGGACGGAGGACATGCAGCACCTTACCTTTATTTTCAACCTTTGGCTTTTGCCTTAACCTCGAACAAGGTCTCCAGTTCCTCCAGCGACTTCCCCTTCGTCTCGGGGATGAAGCAGGACGTGATGAAATAGAACACGCCGTTGACGGCAAAGAAAAAGAACATCGAGGACCAGCCCCACGCGGCCACCCACGGGCGAAACCACGACGCAAGCCCCCACGCGACGAGCTGGTTCATGAAGAGCGCGATCGCCATGCCGTTCGCCCTGATGCGCTTGGGCATCAGCTCGGAGAGCACGAGCCACACGCAGAGCCCCGGCCCCAGCGCGTAGAACACCTGCATGAAGAAGAACGCGAACAGGGTCAATAGTCCGGTGAAGTTGGTCGCCGCCACGCCGAAACGCTCTATGGCGAGGAACACCGAGCCGATGGCCGCCAGGCCCAGCGTCATCCCTCCCGTGCCGACCTTCAGGAGCCACGTGCGCCCCTTCCGGTCCACCAGCGCCGCAGCGGCAATCGTCACAAGCATATTCGTGAGCTTCACGGCGAGCTGTCCCCAGTTGGCGAATATCCCCTCGAACCCGGCGCTGTGGAGAATCGTCACGAGATAGCTCGTGAACGAGCTCATCCCCGTGGTCTTGTTGAAGGTCAGCACAAGGCACGCCAGCAGGAACGGAATCACGTAGCGGCGATGGAGAAGGGAACCGGATTGATCGGTTGGAGGACAAACGACAGAAGACGTAGGACTAAGGATGGAGGATGACTCGCCTTTGTCCTTTGTCCTTAGTCTTCTGTCCTCTTTCTTCCTCTCCAGCCACACGGGGCTCTCCGGCAACTTCAGGCTCCCGAAGAAGAGCACCGCGACGGGCAGCATCGTCCACCAGAAGTTTGCGCCCCACGCGGCGACGCGCCCGGCGGCGTCTGCCGTGTCCGACGCGCCGTAGTACATCGCCACGAGGCACCCCGCGCCGGCGGCGACCACGAGGCCCAGCCCGAGGAAGAACTGGAACACGCCCGTGCCGCGCCCGCGGATCGCGGGCGGCAACGTCTCGGTGATGTACATCGGCATCACCACGGCCATGTACCCGGCGCTCATGCCCTGCAGAACCCGCCCCGCGTAAAGGAAAGAATACGAGCCCAGCGACAGGCTCACGACTGGGATTGCGACGAGGAACATCGCGGCGGAGGCGACGATCATCGTCTTGCGCCCGAAGAAGTCGCACAGCCAGCCCGCCGTGATGGAGGAAACGAGCCCGCCGAGCAGCACCGCGCCGACGATGTGGCTGATCTGGGCGTCCGTATAGACGCCCATCGCCTTCATGTACGGCTCGGCCGCGGCGATCACGCCGAAGTCGACGCCGTAGAGGAA
>JAFRNO010000668.1 GCA_017430155.1 Kiritimatiellia bacterium
TCGCGTTCCGGGTGGCTCTCCGCCTCGTGGCGGCCGGCCGCTTGCCGGTCGTGGGGCGCCGGGGGCGCTTCGCCCGGGGTGGGACGCGCTCCTGCGCGCCCGAGACCGCATCCTGAGACCGCGCCATGAAACGTATCCTTCTTTCCGTCGCCGTCCTCGCTGCTGCGTCCGCCCTTGCGGGCGGCGGCTGGGTGAAATATGCGGGCAACCCCGTGATGGGGAGTCCCGAGCTCGGCACCTGCTTCGACCTGAACGTGGTGCCGTGGGGCCCCGCGAAGTACAACAACTACTTCTCCTGGCGTCCGCAGAGCTGCATCGCGTTCTCGCGGAGCGAGGATGGCATCCACTGGACGGCGCCCGTCAAGTGCCTGGAGGTGGACGAGACGTCGGGCTGGGAGGACAACATCAACCGCGCGTCCGTGTGGTTCAAGGACGGCGTCTACCACATGTGGTACACGGGCCAGGCGCGCGGCTACTCGAAGATCGGCTACGCCACCTCGCGCGACGGCATCCGCTTCACGCGCGTCTCGCGGATGCCGGTGCTGATCCCCGAACGCCCCCACGAGGGCTTCTCCGTGATGAACCCCTATGTGCGCTGGGACGACGCGCGCGGCGTGTGGCGCATGTGGTACGCGAGCGGCGAGACGTACGAGCCGAACGTGCTGTGCTACGCCGAGTCGAAGGACGGACTCGTCTGGGAGAAGTCGCCCCTCAACCCCATCTTCGTGAAGGGGAGCGGCTGGGAGAAGGACCGCATCGGCGGCTGCGAGGTGCACCCGCTGCCCGACGGGAGCTGGGCGATGTTCTACATCGGCTATTCGGACATCCACACGGCGCGGATCGGCTGCGCCGTGTCGCCGGACGGCGTCACGCAGTGGAAGCGCCTCGCGGCAAATCCGCTCGTGGAGCCGACGCCCGGCGCGTGGGACTCGGCGGCCGTCTACAAGCCGTCCATCGTGCGCGACGCGGCGAACGACCGCTGGCTCCTCTGGTACAACGGCCGCACGGGCGGGCGCGAGTACATCGGCCTCGTCGAGCACAAGGGGCTCGACCTCGGGCCGACGGGGCGTCCCGCGACGTGCGTGCTGAAGGACGAGCTCGTGCGCCGCCGCTTCGACCGCTTCAACCTCGACGACGACGAGGTCTACACGAACGCGTTTTCCAACAAGTCGGCGCTGTGGTCGATCGGGCGCGAGATCCCGCTCTTCGAGTGTCCCGACGAGGACATCGAGCGGACGTACTACTTCCGCTGGTGGACGTACCGCAAGCACCTGCGCCGCACGAAGGACGGCGGCTGGGTCGTGACCGAGTTCCTGCCGAACGTCGGCTGGGCGGGGGCGGACAACACGATCGCGTGCCCCTTCGGACACCACGTGCGCGAGGGCCGCTGGCTGCGCAACCGTGCGTACGTGGACGGCTACATCGCGCACATGCTCGCGAAGGGGAACGTCAGCGGTCCGCGCGCCTACGCCAACTGGCCGGCTTGGAGCGCGTGGGAGCGCGCGAAGGTGACGGGCGACTTCGCCTTCCCGCGGAAGCACCTCGCCGAATTCGCGCGGAACTGGGAGACGTGGGCGAAGGGCTGGACCATCAAGGGGCTCAGCCTGAAGGACGTGGAGAACAGACAGGGGGCGAAGGGCGTGCCGATCCAGACCGGCTTCCGCGAGGAACGCGGGCTCTTCGACTTCGCGGGCGACCGTGAGGGGAGCGAGTTCGCGCTTTCGAGCGACGGGGCGCGTCCGATGGTGAACGCCGCGATGTGGGCGGAGGCGACGGCGATTGCCGAGTTGGCGCGCGCGTCGGGCGACGCGGCTCTTGCCGAAAAGTTCGCCTCGCGCGCGCGCGTGTTGGAGAAGAATGTAAAGGGCCGACTCTGGAACGCGAAGAAATCATTCTTCTGCGCCCGATCCGTCAAGGGGGAGCTGGACGACGTGTGCGAGCTGCACGGCTACGCGCCGTTTTACTTCGGGATGCCGCTCGGAGCCGCGTACGCCGCCGCGTGGAAGCCGCTCATGAAGGAAACGGGCTTCTCGGCGCCGAAGGGTCTCACGTTCCCGGCGCGTGACACGCCCGGGTTCGACGTGTCCTACGACCTCTCGCGCCACGAGTGCCTCTGGAACGGCCCGAGCTGGCCGTACGCCACGTCCGTGGCGCTCACCGCGCTCTACGAGACGCTGCAGGGACCGGACGCGTCCGCCCTGCCGGTGAAGGGCGAAGACTTCGCCGCGCTCGTGAAACAGTACGCCGCGCAGCAGGTCCGCATGCTGCCGGACGGGCGGAAGGTACCGTGGATCGACGAGAACCTCGACCCTTTCACGGGCGAGTGGCTGGCGCGGAAGATCATGATCGACTGGGACGCGAAGGGCATCCGCAAGCTCGCGTACCGCGAGCGCGGCAAGGACTACAACCACTCGACGTTCTGCGACCTCGTGATTGCGGGCCTCTGCGGCGTCGTGCCGCAGGCGGACGGCGCGGTCGTGGTGAAGCCGCTTGCGCCGTCGGCGTGGGACTGGTGGTGCGTCGACGGCGTGCGGTACCACGGGCACGACCTCACCGTGCTCTTCGACCGCGACGGCACGCGCTACCGGCGCGGGAAGGGGCTTGTGGTGCTCGTAGACGGGAAACCGCGCCGCTGACGCCGCATCTGTGGTATAATAAACAGGTTTTCGGAAAGAAGGTTGAAAATGAACGGAGCCATTTTGTTGCTTGTCGGCTGCGGGTTGTTCACCCTGGCCTACTTCTTCTATTCGAAGTTCGTGGCGAAGGCGATCGGCGTGGATCCCGATCGTCCGACGCCCGCGCACACCATGGGCGACGGCATCGACTACGTGCCGGCGCACCCGATGGTGCTGTACGGGCACCACTTCGCCGCCATCGCGGGGGCGGGGCCGATCATCGGACCGGTCCTGGCGGCCCAGTTCGGCTGGGCCTCCGTCGCGCTCTGGATCGTGCTGGGGTGCATCTTCATCGGCTCGATGCACGACATGGTGACGCTCTTCCTTTCCGTGCGCCACCAGGGGAAGTCGATCGGCTCGGTGATCGAGGACGTCCTGGGACGCCCCGGCAAGATGATCTTCCTCATGTTCTGCTTTGCCGCGCTCGTCCTCGTGATGAGCGTCTTCACGGGACAGGTGGCGGACGCGTTCGTCTCCAATCCGGAGGTGGCCACCTCGTCGCTCCTCGGTATCTTCGAGGCGGCGCTCTTCGGTATCTGCGTCTACAAGTTCAAGTGGAACGTCTTCGCCGCGAGTTTCGTGTTCGTGCCGCTCCTGTTCTTCCTCGTCTGGATCGGCGTCGTCTTCCCGTGCGACCTCACGGCGCTCTTCGGCGTCACCGCCGCCACGTCCAAGACGATCTGGGTGGTGGTCCTCTTCGTGTACTGCTTCGTGGCGTCCACGTTGCCCGTCTGGCTGCTGCTCCAGCCGCGCGACTACCTCAACAGCTACCTTCTCTACGCGATGCTGGCGATTGGCCTCACGGCCGTGTTCATCGTGTGCCCCACGATCAACATCGACGCGTTCTCCGGCTTCACGGTGAAGGCCGCGAAGGGCGGGGCCACGATGTACCTCTTCCCGCTCCTCTTCGTGACGGTTGCATGTGGCGCCTGCTCGGGCTTCCACGCGCTCGTCGCGTCGGGCACCACCTCCAAGCAGCTGGACAGCGAGCGGCACATCCGTCCCGTCGGCTACGGATGCATGCTGCTAGAGGGCGTGGTGGCGCTCCTCGCGCTCATCGCCGTGGCGTGGCATTCGCAGGCCGACCTCGTGGCCGGACTCTCCGGGGGCAAGCCGGTGGTGCTGTTCGCGCAGGGACTGGCGTCGTTCTGCGGGAAGCTGGGGTTGCCGGAGAAGACGTCCGAGAGCTTCATGCTGCTCGCGGTGGCTGCGTTCCTGATGACGTCCGTTGACGCCTGCACGCGCCTTGCGCGCTTCGTGTGGCAGGAGATCTGGAGCACCGCTTCGACGTCGTCGGCCACAGCCGCGAAGCCTACCGAGAAGGCCGTGGAGCAGTCGCCAATCGTCCGCCTCAACCGCAACATGTACTTCGCCACCGCGGTCGTCATCGCGATCGGCGTGTACCTGCTCGTCCTCAACCCGTCGATGGCGAACAACCTCTGGACGATGTTCGCGAGCGCCAACCAGATGCTGGCGGCGCTGACGCTCCTCACGGCCACCCTGTGGCTCTTCAAGAGCAGGCTGAACTTCTGGATCGCCGCCCTGCCGATGTGCTTCATGATCGTCACGTCCGGCACGGCCGTGTTCCAGCTTTTCCTGCAGAACCTCGACAAGTGGATGAAGGACGGCTTTGCGGCGGGCGGCGTGACGGCGATCGGCTCGCTCGTGCTGTTCTGCCTGGCCATCGTGCTGCTGGTGCTCGGGGCGCTGAAGCTCCGGACGATCGTCAAGATGCGCATCACGCGCGCGATCGTGGCAAAGGCCTCGTGACGGGACTTCAGGAATTTTGCGCGGAGACGGTTTTTATGGTATGATATGGGCGACCTTGTGAGGACCAGAATCAGAAGGAACGAGAAAAATGGCTGAAAACGATGAACCGATGATTCAGACGCCCGCCGATTTCGGGCATTTCGTGCTCGAAAAGGAGCTGGGACACGGCGGCATGGGCGGCGTGTATCTCGCGCGCGACAAGATGCTGGACCGGCGCGTGGGCATCAAGGTGATGCTCAAGAGCCTCGGCGCGGACCCGAAGTTCGTCGAGCGCTTCCAGCGCGAGGCGCAGGCCGCGGCGCGCCTCAACCACCCGAACATCGCGCAGATCTACTCCTTCGGCCAGGAGCAGGGCATGCCGTACATCGCGATGGAGCTCGTGCCGGGCGGGTCTCTCGACAAGGAGATGGAGTCGAATCCCGGCACGCTGGACGTGGTGTACGTGATGCGCGTCGGCCAGCAGGTGGCGGACGCCCTCGCGCTCGCCGCCGAAAGCGGGCTCGTGCACGGCGACGTGAAGCCGGAGAACGTGCTGTTTGATTCGGACGGCAACGCCAAGCTCGTCGACTTCGGCCTGGCGGCGATGCAGGGCGATTCGGACGAGATCTGGGGCACGCCCTACTACATCTCCCCCGAGAAGGTGCGCCGCCAGAAGATCGACTACCGCGCGGACATCTACTCCTTGGGCGGGACGCTCTACCACGTGCTGACGGGCGTGCCGCCGTTCGACGGCCCGGACCCGACGGCCGTCGTGAAGGCGCGCTTCGAAGGGCCGCCGAAGAAACCGAGCGAGCTCCGTCCGGACATCCCGCCGGAGGTCGACGCGATCATCATGCGCATGCTCGAGCTCGAGCCGTCGATGCGCTATCCCACCTACCAGTCCCTGCTGGGCGACTTCAAGCGCTACCTGGCGAAGGCGGGGCCCGTGAAGACGACCAAGACGAGCGCGCCGAAGCTGAAGTTCAAGGGCGTGAAGCCGAAAATGTCCCTTTCCGCCACCGGGCCGGGTAACATGGCGACGCTGGACGGCGAGGTTGCCGACCTCCAGCCGATCGGCGACCTCGACGGAGAGGAAGAGGAAAAGAAGTCCATGAGCGTGGGTGCGATGGTCGGTCTCGTGGCAGGCGGCGTCCTGCTGTTGATCCTGCTTGTCGCGGGCGGCCTCTGGTGGTACATGAGCAGCGCGGCGGCGGAAAAGGAGGAACGGAACGAGCAGATGATCGCCGAAAAGCAGGCCAAGGCCCGCCAGTCGATCCAGAAGACCATCAAGACCGTGCAGGAGGACTATGCGGACTTCCACAAGTTCGTCCTGCAGAGCGACGCGGTCGTGTCCCAGACCGTCGAAGCGGTCCAGAAGGTGATGCCGGAGGAGTTGAAGGATGCTGCCGCCGAGGTTCTCTCGCCGCCCTCGTCGCCCCTGGTCGAAGCGGCAATCGCCTATACGAACAGACTGTTCTCGCCCGCGGGCGCGGTTCCGCCGCCCGCCGCCGAGGGGCAGCCCGCCGCGACGAACGCGACCGAGGCGGCTTCCGCCGAGAAGAAGGGCGAGGAAAAGAAGTCCGACGACAAGAAGGCTGATGGCAAGAAAGCCGACGACAAGAAGGCCGACAACAAGAAGGCTGACGACAAGAAAGCCGACGACAAGAAGACTGACGGGAAGAAAGCAACCGAGAAGAAGCCTGCCGACAAGAAATCCTGATCGCCCTGAAGGAGTAACGAGATGAGAGCCTATAAACTAGTTTCAGTTCTTTTTGCCGTCTGCCTTGCCCTTGTCCTTGGGACGAGCGCGTTCGCCAAGGGCGATGTCGAGAAGGAGGCAAAGAAAGCCCCTGCTGCGAAACGCGCAGAGTCGCCGGCCAAGAAGGCGAACGCCAAGAAGGGCGCTGCCAAGAAATCCGCCGCCAAGAAAGAGTCCGAGGAAGACGAGGACAAAGACGCCGAGGCCGAGAAGGCCCAGGAGGAGGCCGAGGCCAAGGCCGAAGGCAAGGAAGCGAAGAAGCCCGCGAAGAAGGCTGCGGGCAAGGACGCGAAGAAGGCCGAGGAGAAGGAAGAGGAAAAGCCGGCCGCTGAAGAGAAGGACGAGAAGAAAGAAGAAAAGAAGGAAGACAAGAAGGAAGAAGCTCCGGCGGAAGAGCCGGCGGACGAGGCGAAGCCCGCCGAGGAGGCGAAGCCCACGATCGCGCTGCCCCCGGCCGTGAAGAAGTTCGACAAGCTCTGGGAGGATGCCTGCCAGTACCGTGCGGCCGACATCATGTTCCAGGGCCGGATGCGCAAGCTGCTCGAGAAGGCGCGCGAGGCCGAGTCGCTCACGGCGAAGGACAACGCGACGACGGAGAAGCTCGCCCAGCTCGCGAACGAGCTCGTCGAGGAGTACAACAAGATCAAGGGCGAGAAGTGGCTGCTGGACGCGCGGATGAAGGTGCGCGGCGTTGAGGCGCGCGCCCGCACGTACCGCGAGGACGCCATCAAGAAGATCAACCTCGCCGTCGAGCGCCGTGCCCGCGCGGAGGCGGAGAAGCGCGCCGCCGAGGAGAAGGCCGCCGCCGAGGCCGCCGCCGCCGAGAAGCTCAAGGAGCTGGTCGAGGAGGAGCAGGCGAAGGCGCAGGAGGAGTTCGACGGACTCGCCCGCGACCTCAAGCGCATCGACTGGGACCGGTGCACGCGGCAGCTCACCCGTCTGCGGGACGGCATGAAGACGCGCGAGGGGAAGGACGCGGTGGAGGTCCAGCTCCAGAAGGTCAAGGTCATGGAAGGCATGCAGAAGCATTTCGCCAAGCATGCGGACAAGTTCGTGTTCAAGGACCGCCGCGGCCAGGTGCTGGCCATCGTGATGAAGGTCGACGACAAGACGCTGACGATCCAGAAGGCCAGATACGAGAAGGGGAAACCCGTGCCGGACAAGGAGACGCGCGTCGACTGGGACCGTTTCTACGGCCTGAAGGAGAAGATATACCTCAACTACATGAACCAGTTCATCAACGAACTCGTGATGAAGGGCCGCGAGCGCACGAAGATCGGCCCCAAGGAATGGAGCGAGCACATGCTCGGCGCCGCGCTTACGCTCCAATACCTCTACGGCGAGGAGAAGGGCGTGGACAAGTTCATTCCCGTGCTGGTGAAGAAGGCCGTGAAGGATTTCGGGCCCTGCCGCAAGTGGGCGGCCAAGTGGTTCCCGGATGTCGAACTTCCTGATGCGGAGGATCCCGTCGAATGAAAACCGTGACGAACCTTGACTGGACGATCATCGCCGCCTTCCTGGTCAGCGTGATCGTGATCGGCGCCTGGGCCGCGAAGCGCGCCTCGAAGAGCGCGGAGGACTTCTTCCTCTCCGGACGTTCCATGCCGTGGTGGCTGCTCGGCGTCTCAATGGTGGCCTGCACGTTCTCGTGCGACACGCCGAACCTCGTGACGGACATTGTCCGCACGAACGGGGTCGCGGGCAACTGGGTGTGGTGGGCCTACCTGCTCACCGGCATGATGACGGTGTTCATCTACGCCAAGCTGTGGCGCCGTTCGGAGCTGAACACCGACCTCGGCTTCTACGAACTGCGCTATTCGGGCCGTCCGGCGGCATTCCTGCGCGGTTTCCGCGCCGTCTACCTGGGGCTCTTCTTCAACGTGATCATCATGGGAACCGTGTCGCTCGCGGCCATCAAGATCGGCGCGGCGATCTTCGGTCTCTCCCCCGTGGTCACGCTCGCGATCGCGCTGACGGCCGTGGGCGTGTACGCGACGCTCGGCGGCCTCACGGGTTCCATCTGGGCGGATTTCTATCAGTACTCGGTGGCGATGGTGGGCGCGGTCGCGGCGGCCTACTTCGCGGTGAAGATGTGCGGACCCGACGGCACGGGCACGCTTTCCGCGCTCTTCGCGAATTCCGCCGTGAAGGCCAAGATGGCGATGATCCCCTCCGTCGGCGCGAACGGCAGCATCTCGCTGTTCATGACGCTCCTCGTCCTGCCCATCGCCGTCCAGTGGTGGGCCACGTGGTACCCCGGGGCCGAGCCCGGCGGCGGCGGCTACATCGCCCAGCGCATGCTGTCCGCGAAGGACGAGCAGAACGCCGTGGGCGCCACGCTCCTCTTCAATTTCCTCCACTACGCACTGCGTTCCTGGCCCTGGCTCATCGTGGCCCTCGCCTCGATCGTGGTGATCCCCAACATGGAAGTTCTGCAGGCCTCCCTGCCGGCGGAATGCGCGCGGTTCATAAAGGAGGACATGGCCTACCCCGCGATGATCGCGAAGCTGCCGTCGGGGTGGCTGGGGCTCGTTGTGGCCTCCCTGATCGCCGCCTACATGAGCACAATCGCCACGCAGATCAACTGGGGATCTTCCTACCTCGTGCAGGATTTCTACGCGCGCTTTCTCAAGAAAGATGCCTCGCCGAAGAACCAGGTGCTCGTGGGCCGGCTGATCATGGTCGCGCTCCTCTTCTGCACCGCCGGCATGGCGCTCGTCCTCGAAAACGCCAAGGGCGGCTTCGACCTCATGCTCCAGATCGGCGCGGGAACCGGCCTCCTTTACGTGCTGCGCTGGTTCTGGACGCGCATCAACGCCTGGAGCGAGATCTCCGCGATGGTGATTTCCTTCCTCGTGGCGTGTTTCTTCGCGTTCGGGGCGCAGCACTGCGGCCTGATCACGCCGGCGGGTTCGGAAACGGTCACCGGCTGGCTCGAGACGGGCTGGCGCGCGAACCTCTTCGACCTGGGTGCGTGGAAGCTCATCCTCGGCGTGCTCGTGACCACCGTGGGCTGGATTCTCGTGACCTTCCTCACGCCCCGCGAGAAGGCGGAGGTGCTCGATGCCTTCAACACGAAGATCCACACGGGCAAGACGAACTTCCCCATCGCGATCCTCTGCATGGTCTTTGGCTGCCTTGCGGTGTGGAGTTGCCTGTTCGGCTGCGGATACCTGATCTATGGATACGGCGGTGTCGCGAACGGGTACGCGATCGGCGGCGGACTGCTTGCGACGTCGGCCGTGTCCACCTTCGTGCTGATGAAGCTCGTAGGCAAGGTGAAGCTTTCCTAGTCAACCTGATTTCAAAACCGAAAAGGAGAAAGAAATGAAGATGAAGACAATTGCGGGTGCGGCGGCCGTGGTGGCCGTTGCCGGCATGATGGCAGGCTGCTGCCAGGAATGTGGAAAAAAGGAAGTGAAGATGTACACGAACAACGAGTTCTACGCCGGCGGCGCGTTTGACGCCGATGGCATCAACAAGGATGGCAAGTTTGACGCCGCGAAGGGCAAAGAGGCCTACTTCGACCTCATGCGCCGCTTCGGCTATCCCGTCTTCCCGTCCTTCAAGGACGACAAGCTGACGAACCCCAAGGACGGCTCGCAGTACCTCGGCTTCTGGGCCACCGACTTCGCGAAGGGCGACTTCATGAAGTTCGGCATGGGCGGCGTGATCTGGGTGGACGAGATCAAGGAGGAGTACTTCGGCCACGACATCTTCCTGCTGCCGTTCCAGTCCATCGCCGAGCACAGCCACGTGGCGGGCAACCCCGTGGACAAGAGTGTCTCCACCGACCGCTGGACGGGCGAGGTGTTCAACAAGAACATCCCTGCGAAGATGGAGAGCTGGCTCGTGCGCCACGGCTCCGTGTACTCGTTCTCCGAGGTGGGCGAGCCCAACCTCGACAAGTTCCCCGAGGCGAAGAAGAACCTCTCCGCGCTCCTCTTCGACCACAAGGGCGACAAGCCCACGCTCCTGAAGTCCCTGCACGTGGAGAAGTGGACGGCCGACGGCGTGGCGCACAAGTTGCCGCGCGTCGGCAGCTGGCACTTCATGATGGGCGGCGAGGAAGGCGCGATCGTGAGCGAGTTCGCGAATTTCCACGACAGCACCTGCAACCGCTACACGGTGCCGAACGTCGGATTCTGAGTTGACTGGTAACGCGAAAACCGCAAGAAGGAGAAAGACAATGGAAAAGACTTACATGCACACGGGCATTCCCGTGAAGGAGAAGTTGGACGGCATGGTCTACATGGCTGGCCTAAAGGTGTGGATCAGCAACAACGAAGAGTACAAGATCGAGTACCTCTACTGGGAGAAGGACACGCCCTGCGCCTGGCGCATGGTGGCCGAGACGCATGTCGCCTACAAGGTGGCCGACGTCCAGGCGGCCGTCGACGAGGCCGTGGCCGCCGGCGCGGCCGTGCTGCTGCCGAAGTATTCGCTCGGCGGCACGTGCGCAATCGCCTACGTGGGCTTCAAGGACGGCCCGCAGGTGGAGTTTTTCCAGGATTAAGTGATTAAGTGGTTAAGTGGCCGCTTCGCGGCCTAAGTAAGACTTAGGGCGCGTAGCGCCCACTTATCGGAGACAAAAAATGCCAATGAAGAAGTTTATCAACGACCCCGCGAACCTCACGAGCGAGCTGCTCGACGGTCTCGTGCAGTGCTACCCGAACCAGCTCGCGCTGAAGAACGAGCGGATCGTGGTGCGCGCGAACCCGAAGTCGGCCGATAAGGTGGCCATCGTGACGCTCGGCGGCACGGGCCACGAGCCGGCCCTTGAGGGCTTCGTGGGCGAGGGCATGCTGGACGCGTCCGTGGCCGGCGACATCTTCGCCGCGCCCGGCGGCGAGAAGGTGTTCGAGGCGCTGGAGATGTTCAACCGCCCGGCCGGCGTGCTGCTGATCACGCTCAACCACAACGGCGACCGCATGAGCGCGAACAAGGCGCTCCGCAAGGCTGCGAAGGCGGGCCTGAACGTGAAGGAAATCGTGATCCACGAGGACATCGCGCAGGGCCCCCACGCCCCCATCGAGGACAAGCGCGGCCTCGGCGGCTGCATCCCTTTCATCAAGGTGGTCGGCGCCGCCGCGGAAGAGGGGAAGAGCCTCGACGAGATCGTTGCGCTCGGCTCGACGTTCAACGAGGGCATCGCCACGCTCTCCGTGGCGCTCAAGACCGCCACCCATCCGCAGAACGGACAGGAGATCGGCTCGATCGACGAGGACAAGATGGAAGTGGGCATGGGCCAGCACGGCGAGGGCGGCGGCGGCGTAATGCCGATGAAGACCGCCGACGAGACGGCTGCGCTCATGATCAAGAGCCTCGTGGAGGCGACGGGCGTGAAGAGCGGCGACAAGGCGTTCCTCGCCATCAACGGCTCGGGCGCCACCACGCTCATGGAGATGCTCATCGTCTACCGCGCGGCCAAGAAGGAGCTGGAGGCGCTCGGCGTCTCGGTGCTCCCCGGCAAGTGCACGGAGCTGCTCACCGTCCAGGAGATGGCGGGCTTCCAGATGATCCTCTGCAAGTGCTGCGACACGTGCGCGAAGTACCTCGCCGCGCCGTCCGACGCGCCCTACTGGACAACGCGCTAAACGGACGGGGATCGCCATGGAGA
>JAFRNO010000669.1 GCA_017430155.1 Kiritimatiellia bacterium
GAAATGGCCTTCGGTTCACTTGTGGAGGGAGTTCAGGAGCTGGGTCTGGCCCTTGATCAGGTCGTCGGCCACCGTTTCGCCGAACGGCGAGGTCGCCGCTTCGTAGCCGCCCTCCTTGAACGAGTCGGAGAACGGGAAGTAGCCGCGGCTTCCGTTGGTGAGGCAGGAGAGGATCGTGAGCGTGAACGGCGAGGATTTCTTCACGGCCTTGCCGATGTCGTTGAACGGCTCGCCGGGGAACCCCCCGAAGGCGAGGGACTTGCCGACGGAGATGGCGTAGATGGGCAGGTCGTGATAGTCGGCATGGTTCGCCATGTTGCAGATGCGCGCGGCGCGAGCCACCTCGGTGGTGAGCTCCATCTCCTTCCACGGCAGCTCGGCGTCGCGTCCGGCCGCGTGCTTGGCGCACACGTCCTTTGCCCAAGCGAGGTTCTTCTCGTCCGAATCCTTCGCCTTCTGCGCGGGCACGCGCACGGTCTTCGTCGCGAAGCCGATCTCTCCCGCCTCGAGCGGGATGCACTTCAGCCACACGCGCAGCGCGGCGGAGGCGAGCACGTTGGCCATGTGCCAGGCGTGGTCGTAGCCGCGGTCGACGGCGTCGAAGTCGCGCTTCAGGCCGTTGAGCTCGCCGGGACGCGGCATCAGGTTGCAGTGGTTCACGTCGCCTTGCGTGCCGTTGATCACCATGCAGCGGGCGCGCCCGAGGGTGGCGGCCTCGAACACAGTGCGCGTGAGGCCGGGCCAGTCGGCGGTGATCGTCTCGCCGCCCACGACGTCCGGATGGGTCTGGAAGTTGATGACGCAGATCGGCGGCGCGCCCGTGCGGTCGACGCGCAGCACCTGCACCGTCTCGTCCGGCGGCGTGCCGGCGGGGCGCACGATGTCGGGGTTGCCCTGTCCCGGGTTGGTGCGCACCTTGCCGTCCTTCATGACGTAGCGGCGCCCGAACGAGATGCGCTTCGCCTCGGAACGCTGGTAGGAGAGGGTCGCGGGCTTGAGGTCGCGGACGGCCGACAGCGCCACGTCGGCCGCGCGCGTCACGCACATCTCCACGTAGATGCGGTCGACGTCCGTGGCGTTGCCCGGGTAGGTCGGCTTTCCGGAGGCGTCCTTGCCGATGTGCATGGCGAGGTAGCCGCCGTCGTGCGTGTGGGAGGCGTGCACGAGGATCGCGTCGCGGTTGACGCCCGTGGACTTCACGATCGCGTCGCGCATCCGGTCGGCCACCGAATCGGAGATCCCCTCGGTGTCGACCTGGATCACGAGCGCCGTCGCCTTGCCGTCGGAGAATGCCACGCAGTTCATCTGAAGCGGATCCAGGACCTCCTTCGCGCGGCGGTCCTTGAAGTAGCCGGGCATGAACGACCCGAGCGGCGGCGTGATGTCCGCGCGCGCAAACCCCGCCTTGAACGCGGCGGCGCGGGCCTTCGGCGCGCGCGCCATCAGCTCGTCCACGATCCTGCCGACCTCGGCCTTGGGCGTCTTGACGGTCAGCACGTAGTGGTTGCCGTTGGGGTCGGCCGTCCAGGCGTTCTTGCCCTTCGCGTCCACGATGTCGAACCTGCCGCGCGTCACGTTGAAGTAGCGCTGCCAGCCGCGCACCGCCGCGAGCGCGGTCACCTCGTCCCACGCCGCATGCCCCTTCTCCGCCTCGTTGTACTCCCGCAGGGCGCGCTTGAACACGTCGCGGACGGGATTGACGGCCGCCGTCACCTTCGAGACCGGCACGCCGCACTTCACCTCCACGCCGTAGCACCAGTCGAGGAAGTAGATCGGCGTGGGCCAGTCGCGGAACGCGATCTTCGACGACTCGCCGTCCTCCTTCGAGTTGTACTCGTAGCCGTCCGGGAATCGGCACGCCATCGCGTACCAGGCCTTCACCTTCTTCGCCACGAGCGCGCGGCCGTCAAGGGGCGAGACGGCGTCTCCCTTCGTCTCCAGCAGGCGGCGGAGGTTCGTGGCGAAGCCGACGGAGCAGATCGTCACGCTGCCGTCCGGCTGGGCGGCGAGGATCCGGCGGTAGACCTCGTTCGCGTCCGGCGCGAGGTCGCTCGTCGGGTGCTTCACCGCGGGGTTGGACTTGACCATGTCGCGGTACATGTCATACGCCTTCTGCCGAAACGCGAGCGGGCCGAGCCCGATCTCGCGGTTCGCGCCCACGGGGATGTCGGGGCGCCCGTAGAAGGCGTTGACGATCTCGACCATGCCGACCGACGGCGTGCCGCGCGTGCTGGCGACGGTGCCGAGTATCTCGCATTCGCCGGCGTCGGCGAGCGCGTGGAGCGTCGCGAGCGCGCCCACGTCGTCGAAGTCGGTGTACATGTCCGTGTCGAAGATGATCTTCTCCGGCGCGCCAAACGCAAACTGGGCGGCACATGCGGCCGCCACGGCCAGAAGAGCCAAACGCTTCATGGGTTTTCCTCGGTTTTTCATTGGAGCCGGCAGAGGGATTCGAACCCCCGACCAGCGGTTTACAAAACCGCTGCGCTACCACTCCGCTATACCGGCTTTTGGGTTGGGCTGTATTTTACCAAAAAACGGCGACGTTTCAAAGCACGGATTTTATGCTATAATCAACGTGTTTCACGGACAAGAGGAATCAACGCCATGAGAGGCTTCTTCAACAAAGTCGCCGAACACATCGACAAGCTCGACGCCGAAGGCCAGCGGAAGCAGTACCGTCTGCTCGTGGAGGAGCTGTCGTTCTACGAGTCGGTGTTCAGCTCCCTGCGCGAGGGCGTGCTCGTGGTCGACGCCGCGGGCACCACGGTCTACGCGAACGAGGCGGTCGCGCGCCTCACCGGCTTCGACGGCGCGAAGGCCAAGGGGCGCCCCGTGCGCCACATCCTGCCGGACTGGGACTGGGACAACCTGCTCGCGCCGTCCGACGAGGGACAGGGCTGGACGCGCCAGGCGTCCTGCGAGATCGAAGTCACCTACCCCGAACGGCGCATCCTCGAAGTCCAGGCCACGCCCTCCGCCAACGGCACCGTCCTCCTCGTGCGCGACGTGACGCTCGCGCGCGCGCAGGAGGAGAGCGCGCGGGAGTCGAGCCGCACGGATGCGGTGCGCGACCTGGCCGCCGGCGTCGCCCACGAGATCGGCAATCCGCTCAACGCCCTCTCGCTCAACCTCCAGCTTCTTGCGCGCGAGTTTCGCCGCGAGGCCGACGAAGAGCGCCGCGAACGCC
>JAFRNO010000670.1 GCA_017430155.1 Kiritimatiellia bacterium
AGTCGGCCGCCGCGCCCACGTGCACCTCGCCCGCGTCAAGGCCGAACGCCTGTGCGCCGCCGCGCGTGGCAAGGCGGTAGATCGTCTCCGCCGACGCGCACGTGGGGTCGCCGCTTTCGATCTTCGCCGCGAGCGCGGCGCACTTCATCTCCGCGAACATCGAGAGCGCGTTGTTCGACGACGCGCCGTCCGTGCCGATCGACGCACGGCACTTCCCCTGTTCGACCGCCCGCTTGAACGGGAAGAGCCCCGAGACGAGCTTCATGTTCGACTGCTGGTTCTCGCAGATCACCGCGCCCGTGTCGGCGATGATCTTGATGTCATCGTCCGTCAGGTGCACGCAGTGCGCCATCACGGTCTTCGGACCGAGCAGCCCAACGTCGTTCAGGTAGGCGACGGGCGTGCGCCCGCCGTGTTCCTTCATGCAGGTGTCGAACTCAAAGCGCGTCTCCGCCACATGCACGTGGATGAACGTGTCTTCGGCCTTCGCGCGCGCGGCGATGTCGCGCAGCGAGTTCTCGCACACGGTGTAGATCGCATGCGGCGCGAGCGTGGCGAACACGCGGCTCGACGCGTCGCGCGGCAGGCCGGCGAGCGCCGCGTTGGCGGCCACGTTCTTCGGGTCGTTGTGCCCGGGTCCGCCCGTCTCGATCGTCTGCATCGACACGGCGCAGCGGATGCCCATCTCCTCGGCGGCGCGCGCGACGGCCGGCGCATACCAGTACATGTCGTTCGCGAACACCGTGCCGGAGCGGATGAGCTCCAGGATCGCAAGGCGCGTACCGGCGTAGACGATCTCGTCAGTGAGGTGCGCCTCGGCGGGCCAGATGTGTTCCTGCAGCCAGGGCATGAGCTCGAGGTCGTCCGCGAAGCCGCGCAGCAGGTTCATCGCGAGGTGCGTGTGGCAGTTGTAGAACGCCGGCATGACGGGACGCGTCGCCGCGCCCGACGCCGCCGGCGGCGTGATCGACGCGATGCGTCCGTCCGCCACGGCGATGTCGACGGCCTGGCCGTTCAGTTCAAGATTGGAAAATGTCTGCTGCATGATGGACTCCTGGATGTCATGAGGTAAACTTCACGGCCTTCGACATGTCGGGCACGAGGGCGATGGCGTCGCCGTGCTGGATGACAGTCGATCCCGGCACGCGCGCGACGACGGGCGTCTTGCGCGCGTCGAGCACGGCGTGCACGAGCGTCTCCGCGCCAAGCGGCTCCACAATGTCCACGTGCGCGAGCAGCGCGCCCTCGGGCGCGTCGGCGGCGGGGAACACGCGCAGGTGCTCGGGACGCACCCCCACGGTGCGCCCGAGGTCGAGCACGCCCGGCGGCAGGAGGTTCATCGGCGGCGTTCCGATGAAGGACGCCACGAACTTGTTCGCGGGATGGTCGTAGACCTCCAGCGGCGGCGCGGCCTGCTGGATGCGTCCGCCCTCCATCACCACGATGCGGTCGCCCATCGTCATCGCCTCCGTCTGGTCGTGCGTGACGTAGATCATCGTCGCGCCCAGCCGGTGGTGGAGGCGCACGATCTCCGCGCGCATCTCCACGCGCATCTTCGCGTCGAGGTTCGAAAGCGGCTCGTCGAAGAGGAACACCGCCGGCTCGCGCACGATCGCACGCCCCACGGCCACGCGCTGGCGCTGTCCGCCGGAGAGCGCCTTCGGGAGGCGGTCGAGGTAGGATGTCAGCCCGAGCGTCTCCGCCGCCGCGTCCACGCGCCGCGCGATCTCCGGCTTCGGCACGTGGCGGAGACGGAGCGCGAAGCTCATGTTCTCGCGCACCGTCATGTGCGGGTAGAGCGCGTAGTTCTGGAACACCATCGCGATGTCGCGGTCCTTCGGCGGCAGGTTCGTGACGTCGCGTGCGCCGATCATTATGCGTCCGGAGGTGGGCAGCTCAAGCCCCGCCACCATCCGCAGGGTCGTGGACTTTCCGCAGCCGCTCGGACCCACCAGCACAAGAAACTCGCCAGGCAGCACCTCGAACGTGAAGTCGTCCACGGCGGGCTTCTGCCCTTTCGCGTAGACTTTCACCACGTGTTCGAACGAAACCCCCGTCTGGACCGCCTCCGCCATCAGAACAGCTCCTCCTCCAGCATCGCGCAGAGCGCGTGGTAGACGGGCAAGTGGAATTCCTGCACCTGATACGTCTCGCGCGCGGGAACGCGCATCGCGGCGTCCGCGAGCGCCTCCAGGCGTCCACCCCCGGCGCCCGTGAGCGACACGACCTTCAGTCCGCACGCGCGCGCCACGCGCGCGGCGGCCACGCAGTTGCGCGAGTTGCCGCTCGTGGAGATCGCGAGGAGCACGTCGCCCACGCGTCCGAGGCCCAGCACCTGCTGTGCGAAGGCCGGCTCCCACCCCACGTCGTTCGCGAAGGCCGTGAGGATCGCGCCCTGCGCGGAGAGCGACACGGCCGGCAACGATCCTTCAAGCTGCGCGGCGAGCGCCGCGCCCTCTTCGCCCTGCGCGGAAAGCGCCGCGCGCACGTCGGCGGGAATGTCGCGGTGCCGCTTGAACTTCTTCAGCAGCTCGCCCACGATGTGGTCCGCGTCGCTCGCGCTCCCGCCGTTGCCGCACACGAGCAGCTTGCCGCCCGAGCGGTACGTCGCGCAGAGAATCTCGTAGACGGACGCCACATCCGACCGACACGCCTCCAACGCCGGATAACGCGTGAACAGTTCGTCGAAAATGGCCTGCGTGGAATTCTTCACGTCTTCTCCCGTCTCAGGTAAACGTCGCGTGCCCCTGTTCGTCGATGATCACGAACCCGCGCGCCTCCATCTGCTCCAGAAGCGCGCGCGCGGCCTCCATCGACATCTTCGGGTTCAGGCTCTTGATGGTGTTCTGTATCCGCTTGCGCGAGCGGCAGCGGTGCTTCTTGAGAATCGCTGCGGCCACCGCCACCTCGTCAGGCGGCTCGGGGAAGAGATTATCCGTCGGCGGCTGCTCGGGCACGGGCGCCGGTTCGGGTGCCGGTTCTGGAGCGGGCACGGGTTCGGGCTCGGGCTCCGCCACAGCTTTCTTACGCGACCGCGTCTTGCGCACGGGGACAACGGGCGTCTCGCCCGTTGCGGCCGGCTCCTCTGGGACAACGGGCGTCTCGCCCGTTGACGGTCGCGCTGAAGCGCGACCCTCCCGTGGGGAACCACCGCAAGGGGAGCCCGCGAGCGCGAGAATCGCCCGCGGATCCTCCAGCACCTCGAAGTCGCCGTCGCCGGCCGCGGCCACGGCGGAACCCTTCTTCCAGGGTTCGATGCGCACGATGAACTCGGGGTTCAGCCAAACTGGCGTACCATCTGTTTTCGTGAGTTTGATGAACATAGCGTCCCCTCCTTTGCAACAATTATCATTAACGTGTAAGGCGCACGAGCGCGGGCTCAAGCGGCGCGAGCTGCAAGCCCAGCGCCGTGCCCGCGAGCGTGGGCGCGGGACCGAACACGCGCTGCGCGGCGGCGAACGGCTCCGAGAGCGTGAGCGACGCCGTGAACGGCTTGTCCGTCGTGTTGACCACGAGCGCGTACGCCGCGCCGTCCTTCCCCCACGTGCGCACGGCCAGCTCCTCCGGCGCGCCCGAAACGGACGGCGCGGGTCCCGTGGCGAGCAGCACGGGAATCTGGTCCTTCACCTCCTGGGCGACGGCGCACACCTCCGCCCACCGGCGCGCGAACGGCTCGCCGTTCGGCTCCTTGTAGAGGTCGAAGTAGGAATAGTAGACGAGGCCGTTCGCGCCGCAGGCGATGCATTGCCACGTCATCGAGCGCAGTTCGGCGGGCGTGGGCGCGCGGCATTTCGCCTTCTCCTCGGGCGTCTTGCGGTAGGCTGCCCAGTTGAACGCCTGCGGCACCTGCCAAAGCGGCTTGAGGCCCATCGTGCCCTTGCGCGTGGCGCGCGTCCACGTGGACGCCATCGCGGCGGGACGCGGGATCGGATAGGGGTCGGTGCCGATCACGTCGAAGGACGGCATGTAGTCCGCGATCTGGCTGTACTGGTACAGCACCACCCATCCCGGATGCCCGGGGTCGAGCTTCTCCATCAGGTCGCGGCGCGCGCTGAGGCGCGGCAGCATCGAAAGCGGCAGCTCGTCGTTCAGGTACCACGCGAGCAACGCGGGGTGGTCCTTGAACTTCGCCACGCGCGCCGTGATGTACGCCACTTCGTCCGCCTCCGTATTGACGCCCTTCGGCGCCCAGTGCGTGCCGGAGAAGACATCCTTCACGCTGTAGATCACCTTGACGCCGTGCGCGTGGCAGAGGTCCATCAAGTCCTTCGACGTGGGCGAGGCGTACGGCATCAGGCAGTTGAACGGCCCTTTCGCGTAGGTTTCGAACTTGTTCGTGGTGATTCCGCCCCAGTACATGCCGAGCGGAAAGAACGGTTCGCCGTTCACGATCGTGCGTCCGAACTCGTCGAACCACACGGCGCGCGCCGGCATCTTCTCCACGCGCGTGAATGTGCAGGTGGCCGTGCCGAGTTCCTTGCCGTCCTTCACGAGGGCGAAGGACACGTCCTGCGCGCCGAGCGCGAACTGGGCGACGTCGAGCGTGACAACGCCTTCGTCCACCGAAATCGTCATCGCCGCCTCGCGCCGCGCGCCGTCCACGCCCGTGTAGCGCAGCACGCCGCGCATCTCCGAAAGCGGGTGTTCGTCGGCATCGAGGCTGAGCGCCGCCTTGAACGTGACGGATCCGGACGCGGCGAGGTTGCGGTAGGCGCTGGAGTAGAGTCCCATGACGGGCGCGCGCACGTACGGCGTCACGCTGATGTCGTCGAACCACGCCTTGCCCGTCATGCCCTTGCGCACGTAGGGGTTCACGCGGAAGTTCCGCGCGTTGGCGGGAATCGGCTGCGTGACGCCCTCGATGCGCGTCCAGTCCTTGGTGCCCTTCACGCCCGAGGTGTAGGAGCCGCCGAGCCACTTGCCGTCGGGGCCGCCCCATTCGATGCAGATGGAGGCGCCGCTCTCGTCGCCCTTGAGGTTCTCCGTGCGCACCCACACTTCGTACTTGTAGGTCTTGCCGGCCTTGAGCTCGATGCGCTGGCCCGGGAAGGAGTAGAACTTCGGGTTGTCGTTCTCGTACGCGAGCGCACGCGTGCCGCTACGGCCCATGCCGTCCGCGTAGACGTACTTCCGTCCCACGGCGTTCCAGCCCACGGTCTGGCCGTCCTTCACGTCCTCAAATCCGCCGTTGCGCACGATCGGCCCCTCGGCCGCGCACGCGCAGGCGCTGAACGCGGCCGCCAACGCCAACATTCCCCATTCGCGGGAAATCACATCGTTCATCTTTTATTCCTGTTTAAACTTTTTCCTATCGGTCCGCCCTTTCGGAACGGGCGTTGCAATTATCTCAAATCCGCCCCCTCCGCGCAAGCCTAAACGGGGAATTCCGCAGGGATACCGCCTCCAGACGC
>JAFRNO010000671.1 GCA_017430155.1 Kiritimatiellia bacterium
CACCATGTCCGCGCTCACGACCTGCGGCGTGACGCGGGCGTCTAGGAAAAGCCGCAGCGCGCCGATCTCGCCGTTGAGGACATGCGCGGCGACGCCGTCGGCCCCGGAAAACACGGCGTCGGAGTGGAGGATCGCCACCTGCGGACGCCGTTCCGCGTCAGCGAGGCGCCTGCCCAGCGCGGCGATGGCCGCCGCGTTGCGCCCGCCCGCGATGGCGCGGGGAAGCGGCTTGCCGTCCGCGCGGCACATGCCGTAGGTGCCGGCCTCGAAATCCGTGAAGCGCGGCCGCCAGCACCAGTACATGAGTCCCTTGGCGCCGAGTCCGGCGGCCATCGTGGCCTCGCTCATGATCTCCTCGTCGCTCGGCGTCAGGTGGTTGTAGTTGTAGGCGCGGTTCCCGCCGGTCGCCTCCACGACGAAGAACGACTTGCCTTCGCGCGCCGCTACGGACGCCGCCACCGTGAGCGAGAGTTCCATGTCCTTGCTTGGGCGGATGAAGCAGCTGGAGCCCACGATGTCCGCGGAGCGTCCGAGCGCCCACACGTCGTTCACCATGCCGCCGCCCGACGGAACGGTGAACATCTCGACGATCGTCGGCTGCGTGGCGCCGCCCTCCTTCATCAGCGTATCGGCCCACTTGATGTTTCGGGCGAAGTTGGCCGCCATGAACCTGGCCCAGTCGTTCCACGCGGCATAGCCGCCCTTGTGCCCCATCGGGCCGCGTGGCGGACGCACGGCGGCGAAGTCGGCGAAGTCAACCGGCCCCTCCGTGCTCCACGCCCTGTTGAGACGGTCAATGGTGCTGTACTTCCCCTTCACCCATGCGCGGAAGCGCGCCTGCGTATGTTCGCAGAAGCAGATCGGCTTTCCGGTCTCGCCGTGCAGCATCGGTTCCCCCCAGATCACCCATCCGGCCACGCGCCGGTCGCCCTTGTAGCGGTTCGCCAGCGCGCGCAGGAATTTCGCGGCGTGTTCGCGGTACCACGGGTCGTCGAGGCAGGGCACGTTGTGGATGCTCTTTAGCGACACGCCGTTGTTGTCGATGTCCACGCTCCCGCGTCCGCCGTACTCGTTCTCCATCCATGCGGGCATGTGGAAGCCGACCGTGTTCTGCGTCGCCACGTTCAGGATGGCGAGGATGCCGTTCTTCTCGCACAGTCCGAGCAGAAGGTCGATCTGCGAGAAGTCGTAGACGCCCCTCGCCTTTTCGATGCGGCTCCATTCGCAGAAGCCGTGGAGGCACGTGTACCCCAGTTCCTTCATCTTCGCGATGTCCGCCGGCCATTCCGAGACGTCCGGCCCTTCCGTGCGGCAGAACGGCGCGTACATGTTGCCGACGACAACCCTGTCCGCCGCGACCCTCATGTCCTTTGCCGCTGCCGGCGCGGCACTGCACAGCGCCATTCCGACCAAGGCCAAAGCCCTCATCGCTTCATGCATCTTCATTTGCCTTCTCCTTTGCGATCCCGCAACTGCGCGAGAGCCACCTGTACCGGACTTGGCTCTTCGCCCTTCGACCAGTCCTGCGACTGAACCCATTTCTGCGCGGCGAAAATCCGCTGGGCCGCCTCCTCGTACCCTACATGGCCCAGCTCGACGAGTAGGCGTATGCATCGGTCGATCAGTTTCTTGTTGCTCATCGACACCCAGCTCATCCAGTTGCCCGCGATACGCCCCATCGCCGCCATCGTGCCGGTGGAAAGGCAGTTGAACGCCAGCTTCACCGCGAGGTGTTTCCAGACCTCGAGCGGCGAGTCGGCGAGTTCCATGTCGATGTGGAGGGCGGTAGCAGGACGACGTGCCCTGCCGATGTGAAACGCCATCTTTTCCGGCCAGGCGGCGGCAAGCTTCTCTGCCGCATCGACAAAACCCTGCGGCCTGTCCCCGACGGTGAGCGTAACGGCCACCGCACGGGGAAGTCCGTCAATGCGCTCGGGCGCAGGCTCATTGCCGATCATGTACGTCACAAGGTCAGAATACTTTATGAGCGGCGGATTGTCGACAAAGTTCTGGGGCATGCCGAGCGATCGGGCGTCCTCTGCCGTGAACTCAAGGCAGCGCGGATGCCGGCGCATCATTTCGCTCCAGCAGCGTTCGGTGGGGTGGAGCGGGTTCTTTACGAAAGACCAACTCTGCGAAAAGCCCTTTTCGCGGCTTGATCGTATCGGCGGTATCATGAACGTGGGCGAGCGTTCCGTGTTGTCGGTGAAGAGGTCGAGCATGCACTTGTCCGCGAGGTAGGTGATCAGGCCATGCGCCTCGTAGACCGACCGCTCGAAGTCGATCGCCTTCACCAGGCCCGCCCTTCCGCCGGGACTCTCCAGCCCGGCCAGCAGGTTCTCGAACGCGATCGTGTAGTCGTCCGCCGTCTCGCCCGCGAACCGCGGCAGGATGCGGCAGAGCGCGGCTTCCAGCGCGCACGAGCAGAGCAGCTGCTCCGAGCTCGTCGCCTGCATGCGCGTGGAGCCCGCCACGGACATCGACCCGCAATAGAGATCGAGCACCGTCACCTTCGGGTTGTCGATCGCCTCGCGGCACCGGTCGAGGTGCTTTCTCAGGAGGTCAGCGGGATTGTTGAACACGAGGTAGCACTTCGCGCCATGCTCTGCGGCGTAGGCGAGCGTGCCGAGGACGGATGACGTCTCGCCGCCTTCCGTGATGGCGACGAACGTGTCGCCCTCGTCCACGTCCAGGGCGGCGGCCTGGCGGCGACCGCCCTCCGCGTAGTCCTCGAAGAACTCCACAGAGCGTATGAGCGCGAAGTCGCCGCCCGTCATGATGGACGCGATGCGATCCGCGAAACGCATCTCGTCCGCCGTCAGCTCGGCGGCGCGGCGGTGGAAGAAGTCGCGCCACATCGATTCAAGGAGGATGGAGAGGCGCCCCGTCGCGCCACATCCGGAGAAGACGATGCGCCCCTTGGCGGCGGTGACGGAACGCACCATGTCGGAAACGAGGTTCTCGAACGCGGCTGAGGCGAACACGTGCCGCATGGTAATCGCGATCTGCCGGTCGCCGCGCTGAAGGCACTGCACGCCGGCGAGGGTGGATCGCCGGAAGTCCTCCTCAAGGGTGGCCGTGATCGGGTTGGAGCATTCCGTCGGCAGAAATCCCAGCTGGAACTGCTTCTCGTTCTCGACGAATTCTCTTGCCTTCAACTTTATCTCATCGTCTATCATTGGTCTATCCATTGCCTATTCGATCCCTTCTGAAAGTCTTGAAGAACGCAATCGCCATGCAAGCCGCTCCCGCGAGGTAGAAGGCGCCCAGGCACGCGAAGCCGACGCTGAAGCCGGACATGCCGGCAGGGTCGGCGGCGCACTTGGAGCGTTCGCCCATGAAGCCGAGGAAGAGCGGCGAGAGCGAACCCACGAGAAAGGCGCACATCGCCATGAGGCCGCAGGCCGTCGACCGGTGGCGGCTTTCGATCACGTCGAACACGGAAGCGTGGGTGTTCGCCTCGAAGAACCCGCGCGCGACGCCGTAGAGCGCGGCCGCCGTCCACGCCATGACGGGGGTGGGCGCAAAGCCGAACAGCATGATCGCCGGCGCGCCGAACGCGAGGGCGGCCATCTGGACGCCAAGGCGGAAGCGCGGCCGGCGCGGCGCAAAATGGTCCGTGAGCAGTCCCGACACGTAGATCGATCCGAGCGCGAACGCATGGTGCCATGTCATGGTGCCGGTTCCGGCGTCGCCGACGGAAAGCGAGTACTTCGCCATCGTGAACTTCGGCGCCCAGGCGAGATAGGCGTTGTTGACGGCGACGATCGCCGTCGCGCCGCCGGTCATCAGGAGCGCGCTCGGGCAGCAGGCAAAAGCCTTGACGCTCTCCCAGACGCCGGACGACCTGCCAGCGGAGGCGTCTTCCGAACCGCGTTCGCCGTCCTTGAGGATCCAGATGAAGGAAATGCCGAGGACGAGTCCCAGCGCGCCGAACAGGAAGAAGATGTTGCGCCAGCTGCTCCCGAACAGGAGATAGAGCGCGCCGATGAGCGTGCCGGTGACGAACAGCCCGACATAGAGCATGCTCTGATGCACGGACAAGGCGATGGATCGCGTCTCGCGATGGTGCTGCGCAAGGAGAGGCAGGGCGGACGGCATGTAGCACGCCTCGCCCACGCCGGCGGCGACGGAACGGAAAAGCATCATGCCGACAAAGCCGCCGACCAGTCCCGTCATAATCGTGAACAGGCTCCAGCCGATCAGGGAGAGCGTCACGATCCATTTGCGGCTGAACCGATCCCCGAGTGCCCCCGCGAACGGAGTAACGAGTGCCAATGTGGCAAAGAGCGCAGTGTTGATCGCGCCGATCTGGACATCGGTCAAGCCCAGATCGTCCTGTATGGGCACCGTCAAAAGGCCAAACAAAGCACGGTCGGCCTGATTGAAGAAAAAGGTCGCCGAGAGGATGGCCAGAAGCCACCATTTGTAGTATTTGCGCATTTGCCGGGATAGTGTAACAAACCGTATGGTGAAAAAGCGTATGTTTCACACAAATATTCCGTTTGTATCGGCCAACGAACTTTGATACAATACGCGCCATGGTTGCAAAAGGAACTTTTCGTGTAATGGTTGCGCTCTCGCTTGCCAGCGCGGCTGGTCGCAAGAAGCTGAATGGTATCCATCGGTTCTTGAGCGAAGGCTACGACTGGGACATGGAGCTTGTTCGAAACGAGAGCGATTTTACGGCGGATGCGATTTCATCCGCGCAATGTTCTCATTTCGACGGCATGCTTATTGGATTCATCGAACGGCATGCGTTCAAGATGATCCATGCCCGCGTGGGGATACCGTCCGTATTCATTGACTATCCCGACGTGGAACTGCTCAAAAGTCTGCCCTTGTGCATGTTCATAAACGACAGCGTCAAGGCCATCGCGCAATCGGCGGCTCGCCATCTGCTCGCCTGCCCTGGGGTCAGATCGTTCGGCTTCGTGCCATCCCGTGTTCCGTCCCGTTGGTCGCATGACCGTCAAGCAGCCCTCATGGATGCCCTTCGGCCAAGCAAGAAGCCGCTGTCCTCATACAATGGCCCCGGAGACTCGCGCGAGGCGCTCGGCGACTGGCTGCAGAAGCTTGAGAAACCCGCAGCCGTCCTTGCGGCGTTCGACGATCGTGCGCGCGACGTGCTGGAGGCTTGCCGCGCCCGCAAAATCACGGTGCCGGACCAAATATCCGTGCTGGGCATTGGAAACGACGAACCGGTATGCGAAACGTCCGTTCCGACCCTCTCCAGCATCGCAGTCGATTTCGAGGAGGAGGGCTATCGAGCAGCCAGGGAACTGCAGGCCATGATGCTGCGCGGGCGCGCCCCTTCTATCCGGGAACGGCTGTGCGGGGTGAAGGAAGTGGTGTTCCGGGCATCGACCACCGCGTCGAAGACTCCGTCCGCCCTGGTGGAACGAGCGCTTGAATTCATTCGCCAACATGCATTGGAGCGCATTTCCACGGTCGATGTCGTCAAGCATCTCAAGGTGTCCCGCAGCCTTGCCGACCTGCGCTTCCGCGAGGTGACGGGCACTTCAATTCTGGAGGAGATACTTGTCCGCCGGCTAGATGCCGTGAAGCGGCTTCTTCGGGAGTCGAGCCTTCGCATCTCAGAAATCGCCATGCGCTGCGGATATCGAGATGCCAACTATCTGAAGAACCTCTTCAAGTCGCGCGTCGGCATGTCGATGCGGGCGTTTCGCGCCTGTCGCGGGAAATAGTCGGGGACGCGCCCGGTCATGGCGTCGCCGCCATCTCGAACACGAGTTCGCCGCCGCGCATGATGTCGGCGTGGCGGAGGATCGGCGCGTCAAGCGGCTTGCCGTTGAGCGTGACGGACTTGACGTACTTGTTTTCCTTCGAGAGGTTCTTCGCGATGATGGTGAATGTTCGGGGAGGGACGCAATTCATTGCGTCCGCGGTCGCAACAAGTTGCGACCCTCCCAAGTGAATGACCACTTTGGGCACTTGCGGGGCGCCGAGCACGTACTCGCCGCCGCACGGATTGAGCGGATAGAACCCCATCGCGCTAAAGAGATACCAGGCGCTCATCTGTCCGCAGTCGTCGTTGCCGCAGAGTCCCTCCGGCTCGGGCTTGTAGAAGCGGTCGCACACCTCGCGCACGAGCTCGGCCGTGCGGTCGGGACGCCCCGCGTACTGGAAGAGGTAGATCGTGTGGTGGCTCGGCTCGTTGCCGTGGGCGTACTGTCCCACGAGTCCCGTCGCGTCGAGCGCGAAGCCCATCCCCTCGACCTTCTCGGGCTGGGAGAAAAGCCCGTTCAGGTTCGTGAGGAACTTCTCCTTCCCGCCCATCGCCGCAATCAGCCCGCGCGGATCCTGCATCACGTGCCAGGTGTACTGCCACGAGTTCCCTTCCGTGAAATCCTTCGGTCCAGAGCCGCGTCCGCCGACGTTGAGCTTGAACGGACTGAACGGCTCGCGCCAGTTCCCCTTCGTGTCGCGTCCGCGCGCGAAGCCGACCGACCGGTCGAACACGTTCGTCCAGTTGTTCGCGCGCCGGTCGAAATACGCCGCGTCGTCCTTCTTGCCGAGCGCCTCGGCGAACCGCGCCGCGCACCAGTCGTCGTAGGCGTGTTCGAGCGTGCGGGAGACGCTCTCGGTCTTGACGATGTCGAACGGGTAATAGCCGTATTTCTTCCACACGTCCGTGAAGTTGAAATGACGTCCCTTCGCATCCTCCGTCAGGGTCTTGCGGA
>JAFRNO010000672.1 GCA_017430155.1 Kiritimatiellia bacterium
ATCTCCCCCGGCTTCAGCGGTTCGAGAACCCGCTTCACCTCGCCCCGCGCCGTCCATACGGCAAGCAACGCCACCACGGCGGCAATCAATCTTGGTGCCATGCACGTGAACATCGCGCGCGCCGGCTCATGTATCGCCTTCATGCCAGACCTCCCATCGACTTGTAGGTTTCGTAACGGTCGTCATGTCCGTGCCCCGGGCGCGGACGGTACGTCGCGCACGACGGCGCGCACATCTTCGCCTGCGCCTCGGCCACGCTGCCGTACAGCCCGGCGGCCACGGCGGCGTGCATGGCCGCGCCGAGCGCGCAGGCGTCGCCCGTGGCGCAGACCTCGAACGTCTTTCCCGTCACGTCGGAGAGCATCTGCATCACGAACGGCGACTTGCGGGGGATGCCGCCGATCGCCACGTGCCGCTCCGCCCTGATGCCATTCCGTTCCAGATGCTCAATGATCGCCCGGATGCCGAATGCCGTCGCCTCCACGACGGCGTAGTGGAGCCGAACCGCGTCTGTCCCAAGGGATAGACCCTTGATCGCGGCCGTGGCGGACGCGTCCTGGAACGGCGAGCGACGTCCGTTGAACCAATCCGTCGCCACCGGTATCGCGCCGTCCAGCGACAGCGACGACGCAAGGCCGTCAAGCTCCGCCGCCGACTTCGCGACGAGGCGACTCGTCCACGCGTATGCGTCGCCAAACGCGGATTGCCCCATCTCGATTCCTTCCAGTCCATCGACGATCCCGTCCGGCACCTGCCCGAACACGCCCGGCACCATCCTCTCTCCGACCACTTCCGGCGACACTGCATACATCACGCACGCCGACGTGCCGAGGATAAAGGCGGCCGTACCGGCATTGCATCCGGCGCCGACTGCGCCGGAATGCGCGTCGATGTTTCCCACGCCGACCGCCACGTCCGCGCCCAGTCCCAGCTCGTCGGTCCAAGCCGCAGACAGCGTGCCGGCGCGAGCAGACGCGGGCGCGAAACGACAGCCGGCCAGCGCGTCGCGGATCGCAGCAAGGCGCGTACCGCCCAGGGACGCGAAGAACAACGATGGAGGGAAACCGTCCCATGCCGGACTCCACATCTGCTTGTACGCGGCGGCGCACCGCGAACGCAAGATCGGACCGCCCGCGAGCAGGGACGTCAACCAGTCACACGACTCGACAACTCCAGCCGCCTTTTCCGCCACGGCGGGATCCGTCCGCAGGATATGCCAGACCTTTCCCCAGCAGTTTTCGGGTGAATAGGTATCGGCGCTGTGCCGGCAGTAGCGGGCGGAAGCGGCGTTCGCGGCGGCGACGATGAGCCGAGCTTCCTCTTCGGCGGTGTGGTCCTTCCAGAGGACGAACATCGCGTCGGGATCGTCGGCGAATTCCGGCAGCAGCGCGAGCGGCGTGCCGGACGCGTCCGTGAGGCACGGCGTGGAGGCCGTCGCGTCCACGCCGATGCCGGCCACCGTCTCGCGGCGCGCGAAGCCGTCCAGCACGCCGTGCAGGATCGTGCGCAACGCCTCCTGATGGTCGAGCGGATGCTGGCGGAAGCGCGCTTCGGACGATGCGCTTGCGTAGCCTTTCGCCCAGCGCGCGTACGGACAGGTGCTGGACGCCAGAATCCCGCCCGTACCCGCGTCGACAAGGATGGCCCGGGCCGAGTCCGACCCGAAGTCCACGCCAATCACCGTCTTGCCATCAACTTGTTCCGACATCTTTTTGCTCCTTTTCCGTTTCCGGCCTCACCATTTTCCAAAGGACGAGCGCCGCCAGCGCGTGGAACGTCGCCATCGCGCAGAAGAGGGCTGTCCACGCGCTTTCGGGGATCGTCCCGACGAACTGGTTGAACACGACCGTCCCCACCGCACCCGCTCCGCAACTGCACCCCGAGACGAACGCACCGTTCCGCACGGGAACCTGCTCGATCAGCGTCACGGGGATCGTATGCAGCCACGAGTTGCACAGCACGGCAATCAGGCAGAACGCCGCCACGACCAACCCCACCCGCCAGCCGAACGGCAGCGCGGAACCGTCCACGAACGGCACGACCGCACACACTGGCGCAAGGGCGACCATGAACACCAACACGGTCTTGCGCGCCCGAAGGGCCGGCGCGCCCCGACGGATCAGTCCGTCGGACCAGACGGACGCCAGAACCGCGCCGATGGCGCCGACGAGAAAAGGCAACCCGCCGATCCACTGGATCATTGAAAGCGTCTGCGCATTGGTGAGGCCCTCACGTTCCCCCATCCGCCGCAGGAAACCCGGCAGCCAGAAGCAGCAGAAGTACCATACGGGGTCGCTGACGAGACGGATCAGCACGCCTCCCCAGAGCGTGCACGTGCGAAGCAGACGCCGGAGGGGGAACGCCGGAACGGAATCCATGCCGCCCGCCGCGTCCATTGTCCGCGCCAGCACGTCGGGCGCGGGCGTACGGTAGACGAATGCCCAGACGGCCGCGATCACGAGACCCGTCACGCCCGCGATGAAGAACACGTGTTGCCAGGCGTCGAGCCATCCCATGAGCGCGGCAATCGTGATGGGCGCGAGGACTGCCCCGATGGCGCCGCCGTTCTGGCAGAGGGAATTGGCCGTGGCACGTTCGCGCCGCGCGAACCAGAGCGTCACTGCGATGAACTGGCTGGCGAACACCGTCGGCTCTGCGAGGCCCAGAATGCCGCGGAACACAGTGAAGAGGACAACCTGTCCCGGGCCGCACAAGCCTCCGCCCACGCATGCGAGCGACCACGTGACGATGCCACCGAGCATCACGCGCTTCGGTCCGAACCTATCCACCAGCAGGCCCGAGACGGGATACATCGCGGCGTAGCACACGAGGAACACGTTCACGATCCAGGCGTACTCGAGGTTGCCGATGCCGAAGTGCTGGAGGATCTCCGGCTTCAGGACGGAAAGCAGTTGCCGGTCAAGGTAGTTGCAGACGATGGCGACGAACAACGTCGCTACGATCATCCATCTGCGCACGTTGGAAGTCATGCTGCCTTATCAGAGGAATACCCTGTCTGGCTTATATTGTCCAGCCGTTGTGATGCTTCACGATGAGCTTCGCGTTCGCCTCGGCGTCGTCGATGACGCGCTCCGCCTTCGGATCCCACTTGATCGACGGGCGGTCGAGGCGCGCGGCGATGTTCGCCAAGTGGCAGATCGTCGCGGACCGGTGGCCGACCTCCACGGGACACGCCGGCTGACGTCCTTCGTAGACCGCGTCCGTGAAGTCCATCTCGTGGCAGCCGTTCGCGTGCTGGTTGTAGTAGAGGCGGACGTCCGAGCCCTTGAGGTCGCTCTCCTTCCAGTTCTTGAGCGCATCGGGGAGAACGATCTTCCCGCGCGTCACGAACAGGTCGCCCTTCGTGCCATGGAACTTGAGGCCGTTGAAGCCGATCGTCTCCAAGTCGCCCACGTGGGCGCGGAAGCCGTCCGCGTATACGATGTCGAACTGGTACGTCTTGGCCTGGTCAAGGTAGCGGTTCACGACCTTCGGGTCGTGGATGTCCGTTTTCACGTTCTCGATGGCGACGGGACCGGAGAGCTCCGTGCCGAGCGCCCACTGGAGGATGTCGAAGTGGTGCGCGCCCCAATCGGCGATCGAGCCGCTGCCCATGCGCGAACTCCAGCGCCAGCAGACGGGCGCGTGGATTGCGGGGATGTAGGCGTTGTTCTCCCAATGCTCGGCGGGGCCCTGGTAGAGGTTCCACATCGAGTCCTTAGGGTTGAACCAGGCGGGAACGGGCGAAGGCGTGCAGTCGCGCGTGTAGTTCTGCTTGCAGCCGTCGTTGTGCGCGTAGCAAAGGCCGATTGTGCAGGTCCGGCATTCACCGAGGAGTCCGTTACGGACGATCTCCGCAGCCTGGCGGAACTCGGGCGCGCTGCGTTGCTGCGAGCCCACCTGGAACGTAACGCCGCTCGCCTTCGCGGCGGCGATCATCGCCCAGCCCTCCGAGACGCCGAGCGTCAACGGCTTCTGGCAATAGACGTGCTTGCCGGCCTTCATCGCCTCCGTGCCGATGATCGCGTGCCAGTAGTCGCCCGTCGTGATCTGCACCGCGTCCACGGACGGATCGGCCAGCACCTCGCGGAAGTCCGCGACGCTCTTCGTGGCATCCGTCTTGTAGAACTTGTCCACGCGCCGTTTGAAGACATCTCGCCCCATCGGCGTCTTCGCGTTGTAGCCGTGGTATGACGACTCCGCGATCGGGTCGCACACGTGCGTCACGCGCACGCGCGGATCCTTCATGAACGCGCCCATGTTGCCGCTGCCCATCGGCCCGCAGCCGATGACGGCGAGGTTGAGCGTCTCCGACGGCGCAGGCCGCCGCCCGCGCGTCGCGCCGATGTTGAACGTACCGCATCCCGCGCAGATCGCAGCCAGCGCGCCCGTGCCGATGAAATCTCTTCTCGTATTCATGGTTAGCCTTTCAGGTTTTTGAGGAATGCAGCCGAGGCCTCGACGTCGGCGAAGGTGTTGCGGCGCGTCTCGCACTCGACGATCGCCCACTTCGTGCCGGACGCGGCGGCCGTCTTGAAGATGGCCTTCCAGTCGTTCGCGTCGCCCTGGCCGCCCACGGAGTTGCCGCCGCCGGGCTTCGCGTGGATCGACGGCACGCGGCCCGCGAGCTTCTTCAGCCACGCCATCGGACAGCCGCCCGCGAGCTTCACGTGGCCCACGTCCAGTTCCATCGCGAGACCGGCGTCGTAGAGGTACTCAAGCGGCGTCTTGCCGTCGAAGTGCTGGCGCAGCTCGTGCTGGTGGTTGTGGTAGCCCACGCGGATGCCGTACTTCTTGAACGTCTCGCCCACCTCCATCAGCTCGTCCGCGTGACGGCGCCACTCCGCGCCCGTCGCGAACTTCGTGTACGGCTCATAGACAAAGTCGATCTTGAAACGCTGGCAGAAATCGAGGAACCTGTTGAACGAGTCGGGGGCAATCGTCTTCATGTAGAACGGCATGTCGATGATCTTGAGGCCGTTGTCGCCCAGCATCTTCTCCAGCTCGTTCCAGTCCATGGCGAGGAACCCGAAGGACTGCACGCCGTCGTAGCCGAGCGCCTTCAGGCGGCGGAGGGCGTCCGCCGGATTCTTCTTCCACAGGTTGTTCACGCTCCACATCTGCACGCCGATGCGGACGCCGTTCACGGCCAGCGGGGTTTCACCGCCAAACACCTGCGTGCTTCCGGCAAGCGCCGCCAGCGCGCCCAATTTCAAGAACTCTCTTCTTTGCATGATCTTACCTCTCCTTTGAAATCCGTTTCTCAAGGGCCGCCATCTTCTCGACGCCCGTACGGAGGGTATCGGTCGGCGTGGTGCGCCAGTAGGCGGGGTTGAACAGCTCGATCGACAGCCACGGATCGATTCCGCGCGCGTCGAGCGTGGCGAACAGGTCTTTCCACGGCGCAAGGCCGTCGCCCGGCCACACGCGGTCGGGATCGGTCAGCTCCGCGCGCGGCTTCGTGGACGGATAGTCGTTGACGTGGAGGACCGGCAGCTGCTCGGGCATGAGGCGCGCGAACGTGGCGAAGTCGCCGCCGCCGCGGTAGGTGTGGTAGACGTCCGCGAGCACGGCGGTGCCGGGACGCTTCACGATCGCGAGCACGGCGAGCGCGTCCTCGAGCCTGCACAGGTTCACCGAGTGGCCCCAGTACTCCAGAAGCGGCTGCACGCCCATCTTCGCGCCGAGATCGCATACTGCGGCGAAGCGTTCCGCGATCTCCGCCAAGGTGAGTTTCGGCGACCCTGGCTTCTGCACGCCGAGCATCGACGCGGCGATGCGCGGACACCCCATCTCCGCGAGCGCGGCCATGTCGCGCTTCGTCTCCTCGATTCCGGCCGCGCGCACCTTCGCGTCGGGATGCACCCACGACCCGAAGGCGATGCCGTTGACGAACTGGAGGCCGGAATCGCGCGCGAGCTTCACCGTATCCGCGAACGTGCCGTCCGCGCGCGCGGCGTGGATGTCCTTCAACCACGGCTCAAAGCCGCCGTAGCCCGCCGCCGACACGGCCTTGACCTGATCCTTCAGCGACAGCTTGTAGCCGCGGAGCGTCGAGGCGTTCATCGACAATTTCCTCTTGCACCCGCCGCACGGACACATCCGGCAACCGGCCACCGTCAGCGCAGACAATTCCAGAAATGCTCTTCTATTCATCTTTTCGCCTTCCATTTCAAACTGGTTGGACCTCGTGTCCCGCACGGAGGAACTCCTCCACCTCGGCGCGCGTCGGCGCGCTTGGGGGACGGCCGGAGAGGCCACGGCACTTGATGGCGGAGACGGCCGCGCCGAACTGCTGGCACGCGAGCAGGTCCTGCGTCTCGAGGTAGCGGATCGCGAAGCCCGCATGGAAGAGGTCGCCGCAGCCCGTGGTGTCCACCACCTTCTCGACCTTAAACGCGGGGCAGCGCACGAAGTCCTTGCCGTCGAACGCCATCGAGCCGCGCACGCCCATCGTCGCGCCGCAGACCTTCGGGCGGTACTTCGCCCACACCTGGCGCACGGCGGCCTCGGCGTCCTTCAGGCCCGTCAGCTTGAGGATGAACTCCTCGGAGCAGATCATCAGGTCGGCGAGGCCGAGCAACTCCTCCATCCCGTCGCGGTGCGTGCCGGCGTCGTAGTTCACCAGCACGCCCGCCTCGCGCGCGACCTTCGCCGCCGCGATGGCGCCCGCCGCGTTGTGGCCGTCCACGTGCAGGATCTTCGCGGACGCGATCGCCTCGGGGTTGATCTCGTCGGCGGTCAGCTCGTCGAGGCCCTCGCGCGTCCACGCGCAGGACCTGTTGCCGGTCTTCTCCTCGATCCAGAGATAGGCGATCGCGCTCGTCGCGCCGGGGCGCACCTTCATCATCGAGATGTCGACGCCCTGGGCGCGGAAGTCGCGCAGGATCATCTCGCCGTCCGCGTCGTCGCCGACGGTGCCGACGAACGCCGCGTCCAGGCCGAGCGCCGCCGCGCCGGCCGTGGCGTTCGCGGCGGGGCCGCCGCCCATGATGCGGTGCGAGAGCATCCGCACCTTCGTGTCCATCGGAATGAACGGCAGCACCGCGAGATGGTCGTTCGAACAGAAACCAATGCCTATGAATGCGTGCATGGCCGTATTGTACACGATTGGTCCCCGTCTGTCACCAACAAATCCAACACGGGGTGCCGACCGTCGGCGGAGCGCCCTCACTCCAGCGGGGCGCAGTTGACGCCCTGCGACAGGAGGCGTTTCCTGTGCGTCTCCATGCGGGCGCGGAAGTCGGCGAAACCCGGACGCCTGTCGCCTGTCCACAGCGCCTCGGCGAGCGCGCACGTGCGCGGCCACATCTTCCACGCGAGGTCGAACCTGTTCCACGTGTACTCGGACCAGTTGTTGCCCTGTCCGCCGAGGATGTGTCCGCGCAGCTCCTTCGGGACGTCCTCGCACGGATTGAACGCATAGCACTTCTCGAGCGTGACCTTGCCGCCGATGTACTGGAACGGATCGTCCTTGAGCCCCTGCCCGTAGTCGAGGTAGCAGAACGTGCGCGGTGTCATCACGAGGTCGTGCCCGCGCATGACGCACTCGCGCGGCGTGAGGAACTTGTGCCCCGCGCCGCCGCCGCCCGCGCGCCAGCTCATGCCGATCGCGCTCTTCGGGACGTCGCCGAGGAGGTACTCGTCCCAGCCGACGGGACGCCGTCCGCGCGCGGCGAGGAACTTGACGAAGTGGCGCGTGATCCACGACTGCAGGTCGTGAACGTCGGCAATCCCCTCCTTCTTCATGCGGGCCTGGCACTTCGGGCACTCTTTCCAGCGGTCCTGCGGACACTCGTCGCCGCCGATGTGCACGACGTCGCCGGGGAAGAGTCTGCACACGTAGTCGAGGACGTCCTCCATGAACTTCACGGACTTGTCGTTGCCGAGGCAAAGGACGTCCTTCTCAATACCCCACGCGCAGAGCGGTCCCTTGCCCTTCAGCCGCTCCGGGAAACACGCGAGCTCAGGATAGGCCGAGAGCGCGGCGTAGACGTGGCCCGGCAGCTCGATCTCCGGGACGATGACGACGTGGCGCTCGGCGGCGTAGGCGAGGATATCCTTGACGTCGGCCTCGGTGTAGAAGAACGGACCGTACTTCTCGCCGTTGAGGAGGGAAGAATAGTCTTTCATGCGCACGTGCGGACGCGTTCCGTGCTTCGCGCTCGCCGCGCGGACGGACGCATGTCGCGCGAGCTCCGGATAGCCCGGGATGTCGAGCCGCCAGCCCTGGTCGTCGGTGAGGTGCCAGTGAAGACGGTTCATCTTGTGCTGCGCCATGAGGTCGATCACGCGCTTGATGTTCTCCTTGCCGAAGAAATGGCGGCAGTCGTCGATGAGGAGCCCGCGCCAGCCGTACTGCGGAGCGTCCTCGATCTCGACGACGGGATACGCGCCGCCCTCCTTCAACTGCGCGAGCGTCTGCGCGGCGTAGAAGCGTCCGGCGCCGGACGAGCTCGCCACCGTGATGCCGTCCGGCTTCACGCTCAGCCGGTATCCCTCCGGCGGAAGCGACGCATCGTCCACGTATGCGACCCGGGCGTCCTTCACGGGGACAGTCCCCGTCCCCATCTTCATCGACACGGGCTGCGGAACGAGCGCCGCCGCCATGCAGATCGCCGGTGCAAGCCCGGCACATATTATGACGTTTTTCATCTTCTTTTCCTTTCTTTCCATTTACCTACGTCGGCGAAGCGCCCGCAGGCGTGCGGCGAACGTGCGGCGCGCGAGCAGGAAGTGCACGGCGAAGTAGCCGACCGTTCCGCGGGCCACCAGCGCGGCAAGCTGCGCCACGTTCGCCCACATGCCCGACCAGCCGCGCGTGCGCGCACAG
>JAFRNO010000673.1 GCA_017430155.1 Kiritimatiellia bacterium
GCCGCCGCTGCGGGACGTCCCACTCGACCGTCCGCCCCGTCACGTATTTGAACGCGCGCCGCAGGATGCCGTGGTCGGCCACGTCGTTTTCGGGATGCACGCCCAAGACGAAGAGCCGTCCCTTGCCGTAGGTCCCCGCGACCGCCACGGCCCGCCCGGCCTTCGAGGGAAGCGGCGCGACGCCCGTTGAATTGATGTCGCTTGCGTATGTCGCGATCACCTCCACCACCGCGTTCGAGACGGGCTTGGACGGAATCAGCACGGGACCTCTGCTGAACCGGACGCGCTTGTTGCCTTTCTTGATGCCCGTCAGGGCCTCGGCCCGGTCGTTGAAATTGAGGAGCAGGTCCGCCACGTCCTTCCCGCCCTGCTGGCCGAAGGTGAACGGTATCATGTTCAGCATATCGGGATGGCCCTTCGTCGGCTCCATCGTGAGGCAGCACCCCGCGCACGTGCCGACGTAGCCGCCGCCGCGTTCCACGAACGCCTTGACCTTCGACCGGCCATCCATGCCAAGCGTCTTCGCCATCAGCACGGACCTGCCGCCCGGCACGACAATCGCGTCCACGCAGTCGAGCGCGCCGGCCTTGATCGTTGCGGCGTCCACGGGTACTGCCTCCGTCCCGCGTGCGCAGGCCGTCAGCTCAAGCCAACGGAAAACCCCCGTGGACCGCGCGCCGTCGCCGACGTACACGGCCAGCCGGACCGGCGCGTCGCCCGCGGGCGCACGAAACCCCGCGCACCCCACGACCGCGAGGGCAAACGCCGCGCATACGATTTTTCCGACTCCGATCTTCATCTTGGATTTCCTTTCTATTTCAAGTCAAGCCAGTAGGCGTCAGCGGCCGGTGATTTCGACGAGTTCCACGCGGCCGTCCTTCGCGGGACGGAGCGACCATTCGCGCTTCGGGTCCTTCATCGTCTCGCGCACGTCGGGCGCGATCGTGCCCGCCAGCTTCGCGTCCTCCCACCGCTTCAGCGCCGCGAGCAGTTCGTCCGCGTGCGGATGCCGCTTGAACACATCGAGGTTCCCCATGACGGAAAGCGGCGCGTTCCACGCAAGCGCCTTGCAGGCGATGTACTCGATCTGGTCCACCTGCGTGCCGGCCGTCGTCTGGACTTTCCCGCTGCGCGCCAGGAAATCCGCCACGCGGATGCGGTCGCCGGGCGCCCGCACCCCGATCCACCCGAAGTTGACCGTCGAGAAGTCGTCCGCCGCGTCGCGCGCGCACCGCAGCACGTACTTCTGCATCGCCGCGCGCGTGTACTCGGGCGCAAACACGTCGAACGCGTTCCCGCGCGCGAACATGTGCCAGCCCCAGTGGCTCTTCTGCGCGGTCTCCGCGGCAATGACCGGCGTTTTGACCTTATCCCACACGCGGCGCTGGGCGAACGGCACGTAGTGCCAGAACGGCTGGGGCGTGTCCTCCGCCCCGTCGAAGTAGAAGAGACGGAACCCCGCGCCGTTGACCAGCTCCGCCAGGCGGCCGGCGATCTCGTCCTGCAGGTCCGTGTCCTGGTCGATACGGACGAAGCGCGGCCAGTCGTCCACGTCGAGGTGCCGCCCGTACGCGTGGCGGGGATGCGCCGCGGGACGCGAACCGTACACGCCGCGCTGGACGCCGACAAGCCGGTTGGAGGACACGTCCTCGAAGGAGACGAGCTCCTGCCCGAACAGCACGAGCCGCCGTCCGCGTTCCCGCCGCAGCGCCGCCAGGTTGCCCTCCACGCAGAGCGTCGTGTCGGTCGGAGACGCGTCCCGCGCGAGCACCACGTGCTGCACGGTCGCGAGGCGCGGGTCGGGGACGCCGCCGCTCACGTACGCGTCGTCCGTCGAGACCTTGTTGTAGTGGAAGTGGAGCCCCGGCACGATGCCGGCGGCGCGCATCTTGTCCGCCACGGCGCGCAGGTCCGCGAGTCCGTTGGGATAGGTCTTCCGCCAGGAGAAGTGGCCGCACGTGGACGCAAATGCCGAATAGGAGACCACCCCGATGCGGAACCCGCCCTTCTTCATCAGGCAGATGTGCTCGTCGACGTTCGCGGGGTTGACAGAGCTCATCATCCAGTAGCTCGCCGCCGCGAGCGGATCGCGCCGCATGGCGACGCCGCGCGGCAACGAGCAGTCGCGCTCGAAAGAGTCAACCGCCACCAGAAAGCCTTTGGCGGGCGTCGCCACCAGCGCGGCGCCCTTCCCCCACAGCCCCAGCTTCGTGAGCGTCCCGGCCTGGAGGACACGCCACCCCTCCGTCCCCTCCGAACGCCGCGCGTCGACTTCCACGGACGGCTCCTCGGCCATCACCGCCACGGCGGCCGGCTCGTCCCACGCCACGTTCGCGCACTTCCCGAAATGCGCGCGTTCCCGCACGGGTAGGCGCAGGAACTCGAGCGCGTCGATCTCCGTGGGACGCTTGTCGCCGAACGCCTCGATCTCGTAGTCCACGCCTTCGGGCGTGAACAGCATGTAGTCCGCCGCCTTCCTCACGCGCAGCTTCAGGACAAAGAACTCGTCCTTGAAGCGAACCTCCAGGCAGTCGCCGCGCTGCACGATCCCCGTCGAGGGAATGCGCCACGGCTTCGCGGGGAGGATCAGCTTGTACTCGTTGTCGTAGGGACGGCTTTGCACGATCGTGACGAACGGCACGCGCACGCCCGGCATCAGGCATTCGGTGCCGGTCGCCTTGACGACGAGCGATTTCGCCTCGCCGTTTTCCGCGAGCACGAGCCGGAACGCCTCGTTCTCGAGCGTGATGTCCGCCGGGCGATAGGCGTCGAGGACGGCCTTCGCGTGGGCAGAGAGCACGCCGCGCGGATCGCGCGCGTAGGTTTCAAAGGTACGGCGGGCGAGTCCCTCGTGGTCGCCGCACGCGATCAGCGCGCGAGCCAGCGCGAGTTCGCGGAGGCAGTTGTCCATCTCCGGCCCCAGCCCGTAGCCGCCCTGGGGCGGGAGCGAGCGCGGATCGGACACGGCGTAGCCGTGCAGGCCCTTCTGCCGCAGGCATTTCGCGAGCGCGGGCGCGGCGCGCGGATCGCCCAGAGCCTCCAGTGCGAGCGTCACGTGGCGGACCGCGTTCAGCGACGACCCGGGGCGGATTGGCTTCAGATACACGAGCAACGCCTCGCACGCGCGTGGATCCTTCGTGCGTCCGAGCGCGAGCATGAACCCGGCCGTAGAGTTGAACCCGCCGCCGAACGCGCCTTTCCGGCGCACCTTGCAGAGGGGTTCCGTCCCCTTCACGACCGCCAGCAGCGTCTCGACGCCGGACGCATCGCCGAACAGTCCGAGCGTCAGGGCGTAGATCTGCTTTGCCTCCGGCGTCGCGGCTTCCGCATACGCGGCGCGCAGAAGCGGCAGGGCGCGCGCGCGGTTCTCGGGACGGCACACCACGTGGCTGCCCTTGAAGCCCTGCGCCATCGACTTGACGCCGGCGGCGAGGAGCTCAGCAGACGAGACGTCCGCCTCCTCGTTCCAGCCAAGTGTCTCGGCGCGGAGAATGCCCTTCTCCACGAGCGCCTGGCGCAAGGCGCGGTGGTCGAGCGCGCGGAAATCGCCCCCTTTTCGCGCGGCCATCGCGGCGGCCGTGCCCACGGCGTAGCCCATGTTCATGAAATCGGCCTGCATGCGCACGATCGGCAGCACGTCGCGCACGCAACCCGCGCCGAGCCCGATCACGGCGAGGCCCGAAATCCCCTGCGGCAGCAGGGAACGGAGCGGCACGTTCACGATGAACTGGTAGCGCATCTCGCCCTTGCCCGGCACCACGACCGCGCTCGGCTCGCTGAGGAAGCGGAACTCGTCCGTAAGGTAGCCGTGTGAGTCCTGGCGGCTCTGCGCCTGAACGACGACGTCGGGGAACGGACGCATCGACGTGACGTCCTGCGCGTTGACCGCGTAGTCGGGCACGATCCGGCGGCGTTCGCGCGAGTCGGGCAGTTTCGCGATGTCCCAGGCGTCCGGCGCGCCCGCGCGGGCGCGCACGCCGAAGAGCCAGACGTCAGCGGCGTCGGAGTCGTTGACGAACCCGAAGTCGCTGTTGATGCCGCCGCGTCCGAGACGGTGCGGCGCCTGTCCCGCGCTCTGCAGGGCGAACTCGCGCGCGGAGAGGAACTCCGTGCGCGCGCCGGCCGCGGCCGCGATGTCCGCATTGCCCGTCGCGTCGATGAAGCACGTGGCGCGGACGCGTCCGCACCCCATCTCGGTGGCAACCTCCACTTCCGTCACTTTCCCGTTCTCGACCGTCGCGCCCGTGCCCATCGCGCCGAGCCACACCTCCACGCCCGCGTCGCGGCAGAGCTTGCGCCACGTGGATGCGCGCACGTTGAGCCCGAAGGAGTCGCGGAACTCCCTGTTGGCCGTCTTGAACTCCTCCGTGAAGCCGCAATGATTGCCGTCGAAGTAGCCGAGGATCATGCCGTCCGTACCCACGCCGCCCAGCACGTTCGAATATTCGATCAGCAGCACCTTCACGCCCGCGCGCGCGGCGGCGAGCGCCGCCGGCGC
>JAFRNO010000674.1 GCA_017430155.1 Kiritimatiellia bacterium
GCCGGTCGAGGTGATCGACGGCGCGGTCGTGCCGGCGTTGGAGGCCGTCGGGCGCGGATTCGAAGCGAAGACCGTGTTCCTCCCGCAGCTCCTCATGGCGGCCGACGCCGCCGGCGCGGCGTTTGAGGTGATCCGCGCCGCGCTCGCGAAATCCGGCGGCGCGCCGACGCAGGGGAAGGGGCCGATCGTGATCGCCACCGTGAAGGGCGACATCCACGACATCGGCAAGAACATCGTGCGCGCGCTCCTCGAGAACTACGGATTCAAGGTGATCGACCTCGGACGCGACGTGGCGCCCGAGGCGGTGCTGGAGGCCGCCCGGCGCGAGAACTGCCGTCTTGTGGGACTGTCCGCGCTCATGACCACCACGGTCGGCTTCATGGAGGAGACGATCAAGCTCATCCACGCCGAACTGCCCGGGTGCAAGGTGATGGTCGGAGGCGCCGTGCTGACGGCCGAGTACGCCGCCGAGATCCATGCCGATTTCTACAGCCGTGACGCGATGGGGGCGGTGCGCACGGCCGAGGAGGTGTTCGCATGAGGATCGCGGGCGGGGCGTGGCGGGGACGTGCCCTGAAGGCGCCTCCCGGCGATGCGGTGCGTCCCACGCAGGACCGCGTGCGCGAGGCCCTGTTCTCGATGCTGATGCACGAGACGCCGGGCGCACGTTTCCTCGACCTCTTCGCGGGTGCGGGCGGCGTGGGCCTTGAGGCGCTCTCGCGCGGTGCGGCGGACTGTACGTTCGTGGAGCTTGTCCCGCGCCACCTCGCCGTCTTGAAAGCCAACGTCTCCGCGCTTGCCGCCGACGCGCGCTGCCAGCTCGTGCGCGCGGATGTCTTTGCGTGGCTGGAGACTTTTGCAGGCGCGCCGTTCGACGTGGCGTTCGCCGATCCACCCTACGAGCTGGGCGTCGAGAAAGGGTATGCGGCGGTGCTCGCCACGCTTGCCGCGCGGAACGTGGTGCGGCCGGGCGGGCATTTCGTGGCGGAGCTTACGTCCCGCCAGACGCCCGACGAGTCCCCCTTGTGGGATCTCTGCCGCGACCGCGTCTACGGCCAGACCCGCCTCGCCGTCTATCGAAGGAAGGCATGAAAGGCCGCGACAAGCGCGGCCGCTCCCGCGCAAAACGCCAAAATATGGTATACTATTCGCCATGGCAGAGAAGATAGCAGTCTATCCGGGCACGTTCGACCCGATGACGCGCGGTCATTTCGACTTGATCACGCGCGCGGCGGGCCTGTACGACCGTCTTGTCGTGGCGGTGGCCGCGACGAGCGTGAAGTCGGGCGCGCTCTTCGACGCGCAGCACCGCATCGACATGATCCGCGAGGACGTGGAGAAGGCGGGGCTCGCCAACGTCGAGGTGGACATCCTCGACACGCTCCTCGTCGACTTCTGCCGCAAGATCGGCGCGCGCGTGGTCATCCGCGGCGTGCGCGTGTACTCCGACTTCGAGTACGAGTTCCAGATGGCGCTCACGAACCGGCGCATGGCGCCCGAGATCGAGACGCTCTTCATGATGCCGAGCGAGAACCTCGCGTACGTGACGGCGTCGACGGTGCGGGAGATCGCCCGCTACGGCGGCGACACGTCGCCGTTCGTCACGCCCGCCGTGCAGCGGCGCCTGAAGCCCGAAGGGTGAGAATGTGGAGAAAACACTGGTCATCGACGTCGCCCGCCTGGACCGGGACGGCGAGGATTTCGAGGGCGTTCTGGACGACGCCGTGCTTGACCTGCACGACGAGTACCTGCATCCGTTCGCGGGCATCCGCTACCGCCTGACCGTGCAGCTTGCGGGGCGCGAGCTGCTCGCGCGCGGCACGCTGGAGCAGGATTTCGAGGCCGTCTGCTCGCGCTGCGGGGCGGATTTTGACTTCACCGTGACCGTCCCCGACTTCCTTGCGAGCCTCGAGACGGATGAAAAAACTGAATTTGCGGATTTGACGGATGAGCTCAGACAAAGTATAATACTCGCCCTACCGACATACCCGGTGTGTCGGGCGGACTGTCGTGGCGTGTGCCCGACGTGCGGGAAAAACCTCAACGAAGGCCCCTGCGCGTGTGAGCACGAGGAGCGCGACGGCCGTTGGGGTGCGCTGGACGCGCTCCTGCCGGGGACTGAAAATTGAGAAAGAAAGAAAGAGAGTAGTGCAACATGGCATCACCTAAGCACAAGAAGTCGAAAATGCGCAAGCGCCAGCGCGTGGGCCAGCTGGAGAAGGCGATCCCCGCCTCCGTCCAGACATGTCCGTCGTGCGGCGGAATCAAGCAGACGCACCGCGTCTGCCCGAACTGCGGCATGTACAAGGGCCGCAAGGTTCTTTCCGTCACCGCCAAGTAAGGTGCCATGATACGCATTGCACTTGATGCAATGGGCGGAGACAACGCACCGGGCGAAATTGTCCGAGGCGGAGTCGAGGCCGCTGTCGGCCTGGAGGACGTGAAGGTCCTCCTTGTCGGCGTCAAGGAGCAAATCGACGCAGAACTGGCGAAGTACCCCAAGGAAGTCGCGGCGGCCACGAAGAAGGGCACGCTCGAGGTCATTCACGCGCCCGACGTGGCGGAGATGGACGAAAGTCCCGTCACCGCCGTGCGGAAGAAGAAGGACTGCTCGATCAACGTCGCGATGCGCCTCGTGAAGGAGGGCCGGGCGGACGCGTTCGTCTCGGCCGGCAACTCCGGCGCGGTGGCGACGAGCGCCATCCTCAACCTCGGCCGCATCAAGGGCGTGCAGCGTCCTGCGATCGCCACCATCCTGCCCACGCGCATTCCGCGTCGTCCGCTTCTGCTGCTCGACGCCGGCGCGAACATGGACTGCCACGCCGACTGGCTCGTGCAGTTCGCGATCATGGGCAGCGTCTACTCGCAGGGCGTGCTCAAGCGCACGAAGCCGCTCGTGGGCCTCCTGTCCATCGGCACGGAGGACTGCAAGGGCAACGAGATGACGAAGGAGACCTTCCGTCTGCTCAAGGAGGTGAAGGACATCGACTTCCGCGGCAACGTGGAGGGGCATGACGTCTTCCAGGGACAGACCGACGTGGTGGTGTGCGACGGGTTCGTGGGGAACGTGGTGCTGAAGACGAGCGAGTCGCTGGCGCATGCCGTCAGCTACTTCCTCAAGCGGGAATGCTTCCGCGGCATCTTCCGCGTGTTGGGCGCGCTTCTCCTGAAGGGCGCGTTCAAGAGCCTGAAGGCCCAGCTGGATCCGGACATCTACGGGGGCGCGCCGCTCCTCGGGGTGCCGGGTGCGGTGATCATCACGCACGGCAGTTCGTCGCACAAGGCGATCTACTACGCCGTGAAGGCGGGCGTAAACGCGGCGCGCAACGACGTGTCGGGCCTGATTTCCTCGCGTATCGAGGAATACGAGACTTCGCGCAAGTCGTTTTGATCTTCTTCGGGGCGTTGCACAGCCTGGTAGTGCGTCTGCTTTGGGAGCAGAATGTCGGAGGTTCAAATCCTCTCGCCCCGACCACTTGAATGGCCAGTAACTTTGGATTTTTATGGACGCGCTGATTGCCTCGTTGCCGATCCTGATGGTGGTTGTCGCCATGCTGGTGTTCGAGCTGCCGGCCAAGGTCGCCTTGCCGATCGGGTGGCTGGCGACGCTGGCCGTCGCGCTCGGATACTGGAGGCAGGACGCGCTCACGGCTGTCGCGTGGGCGGCGGGCGGCTTTCTCGAGTCGCTCGGCACGCTGGCGATCGTCTTCGGGGCGATTCTCGTCATGAACACGTTGAAGCATTCGGGCGCGGTTGCGGCGATTCAATGCGGATTCAACGGAATCAATCCGGACCGTCGCGTGCAGGCGGTCATCGTGAGCTATGCCTTTGGCGCGTTCATCGAGGGTGCCGCGGGGTTCGGTTCGCCGGCCGCGCTGGCTGCGCCGCTTCTCATCTCGCTGGGCTTTCCGCCTCTTTGCGCGGCGATTGTGGCGCTTCTCTGCAATTCGGTCCCCGTCAGCTTCGGCGCCGTCGGCACGCCGACCCAGATCGCGGCGTCGCTCACCGGGGCGGACGTGTCGGCGCTGTCCCGCTACACGGCGATCGGGAACTCCGCCGCGGCGTTTATGATCGTCGCGGCGATGCTCTTCCTCATCTGCCGGATGTTCGGACCGAACCGCCGTGGACGCGATGCCGTCGCGGCGCTTCCGTTCGCGCTGTTTGTCGCGGCGACGTTTGACGTCTTCTACTTGGTTTTGGCCTTCGCCTTCGGTCCGGAGTTTCCTTCTCTGGTCGGGGCGATTCCAACGCTGGTGCTCGCCATCGTCTTCGCCCGGAAGGGCTGGTTGTGTCCGAAGAAGCCCTGGGACTTCGAGCGGCGCGAGGCGTGGGAGAAGTCATGGCTGTCGGCCGTTCCGGTGAAGGCCGACGCGCAGGTCCGCATGAATCAGCTGCTGGCCTGGCTGCCCTATTTGCTGATTGCCCTGATTCTTGTGGCCGCACGGCTCGACTGGTTTGGACTGAAGGGGGCGTTGACCTCTTCCGCCTGCACCTTCCGCATCGCCCGCGTGTTTGGCTGCGAGGCGGTCAGCTGGAAATGGAACTGGGGATGGAATCCGGGCGTGTTGCCTTTCGCCTTCGTCTGCCTGCTGACGTTCGCCCTGCACCGCATGCCGCGGGCGAAAGTCGCCGAGGTCTGCGCGGACACCGTCCGTCAGGTCCGCGGCGCGGCCATCGCCATCGCCTTTGGCGTGTCGATGGTCTATCTCTACCGCAACACGGGCGTCAACGCCGCGCTCACCGCGAAGTCGATGGTCTACGTGATGGCCGAGTCCCTTGCGGGCCTGTTTTCGACGACCTATCTGGCCGTGGCGCCTTTCATTGGCGTCCTGGGCGCGTTCATGTCCGGCTCCAACACCGTGTCCAACATGCTCTTCGCGCCGCTCCAGTACGAGACGGCGACGCTCGTCAAGCTTTCGCCGATCGTCGTCCTCGCCTTGCAGAACATCGGCGGCGCGGCGGGCAACATGATCTGCGTCAACAACGTCGTTTCGGTCTGCGCGACCACGGGTGTCGCCGGCAACGAGGGCCGCATCATCCGCATCAACCTCGTGCCGTGTCTCGTGTATTGCGTCATCGTCGTCCTCGTCCTCGGTTTTTGGGCTTAGGCGCGGTTTGTGCAACCCAGCAAGATATGATATACTACCCTTGGTTTCTCGACGAGACCTTATCATGACAACATATGTCAAAGATTGTAGTGAAAACGGCCGTTTTGAAAGGATCGTGACGATGAACAAACTGCTTGTCTCCCTGCTGGCTGCGTCTGCCGGCGCATGGGCGTCCGCCCAACCCGGGACGGAAGGATGCCTCACCTGGGGTGGGCGCGAGGCGCACCCCGCCGTGGTGAACCCCGTGATGGGGTACGAGGTGGGGGACGTCGTCTCCCTGCGCGGAGGATGGGAGTTCACGTCGTTTGCCGGCAACCTCGGGCGAAACGGCATCTGGAAGCCGTTCTACAAGGAAAAGACTTGGCCGGGGGTGCGTCCGATCCAAGTGCCCGCCTGCTGGGAGGCGCAGGGCGTGGGCGACCCCGGCATGGGCGACAGCTGGGACCAGAAGGGCGACCACAACGCGAAGCCCATCCGCCACAAGCACATGGGCAGCGGCTGGTACCGCAAGACGGTAAAGATTCCCGCCGCGTGGAAAGGCAAGCGCGTGTGGCTCAAGGTCGGCGGCGTGAAGTCTATGGGCTGGTTCTGGGTGAACGACCAGCAGGTGGCGCTCGTGGACAACTACTGCGGCACGTACAAGTACGACGTGACGGACCTCGTGACGCCCGGCGAGGACGCGAAGGTCGTGGTGCAGGCCTGCAACACGGTGCCGTCGCGCAAGGGGCTCTTCAGCGCCATGCACCGCTGGGGCGGTCTCTACCGCGACGTGGAGTTCGAGGCGACGCCGCAGACGTTTATCGACGACGTCTGGGTACGCGGTGACTTCGACAAGAAGGTGGCTGAGGTGCACGTGGAGGTGGGAGGGTCGCAACTTGTTGCGACCGCAAATTCGTCGGGCGCAATAAATTGCGCCCCTCCCGTCATTCGTGTCACGATCGACGGCCGTGTCGTAGAGCAAACTATCAAACCATCAAACCATCAAACTATCAAACTTCCGCTTGCGGACTTTCGCCCCTGGTCTCCGGAACATCCAAATCTCTACACGGCGCGGGTGGACCTCGTGGAGAACGGACAGGTCGTCCACACGCGGCGCGAACGTTTCGGCGTACGGAAGTTCGAGGTGCGCGGCAAGGAGTTCTACCTGAACGGCAAGCCGTTCTACGTGCGCGGCTTCGGCGACGACCACGTCTATCCCCTCACGGGCATCACGCCGCCGGACCGCGACCTCCACCGCGCGCACCTCGCGAAGGCGCGCGCGGCGGGCTTCAACTTCGTGCGCCTGCACACGCACACGGAGCTGCCCGAGTACTACGAGGCGGCGGACGAGCTCGGCGTCATGATCCAGCCCGAGCTGCCGTACTACAGCGACATGCCGACCGAAGGCTTCGAGTTCGACCCCCAGCGCGACGTGACGGAGCTCTACCGGAACTTCCGCCGCCATCCCTCCTTCGCCGTCTACTCGATGGGCAACGAGGGTTCGTTCGGCAAGGTGCTCGACGCGCGCCTGCACGCCTACGTGAAGGCGATGGACCCCGACCGCCTGAAGATCAACCAGGACTGCCATGCGGACTGGATCAACCCGCCCGAGGCGGCTGACTACCTGGGCGGTCCCATCAAGCCGTGGCCGCGCGGCACCGTGGACCCGGAGCGTCCGTTCGTCACGCACGAGTACCTGAACCTCTGCATCAAGTGCGACTCGCGCGACGAGGCGAAGTACACGGGCGCGTGGCTGCCGCCCGCCACGCGGAAGGGTCGCGCGGACTGGCTCGCGAAGTTCGGTCTCGACCACACGTGGGGCGACCGTCTGCAGGACGCGCAGAACGCGCTCCAGCGCCACTACCAGAAACAGGGCGTCGAGGCGGCGCGCCTTGATCCGTACTGCGACGGACACATCTTCTGGACGATCGTGGACGTGGTGGTGGAGCAGGGCAGCACCTACACGGCGCAGGGACTCTTCAACCCGTTCTGGGAGCCGAAGCGCGGCGGGTTCTCGCCGGCCGAGTTCGCGCAGTTCAACAGCCCGTCGTGCCTGCTGCTCGACGTGCCGGACACGAAGCGCGTCTTCTCCTCCGGCGACACGCTCGACGCCGATTTCCTCTTCGCGCACTTCGGCGACGCCCCGCTGAAGGGCGCGGCGCTGGAATGGCGGCTAGACCTGGGAGGGTCGCAACTTGTTGCGACCGACAAACGAGCGGACGCAATAAATTGCGTCCCTCCCGCCGGTAGTCTCCCCATCGGCGAACTTACCCTCGGGCCGGCGCGGAAAGTGGCGACGGCGAAGATTACGTTCCCTGACGTTTCCAAGCCCGTCAAGGCCACGCTCACGGCGACGCTCGGCGGTGTCTCCAACAGCTGGGACTTCTGGGTGTTCCCAAAACGCGCCAAGCGCGACGGCAGCGGCATCGCGGTGGCGCCGCAATTCCGTTCGGAGCTTGCGAAACGCTACGACGGACTGCTTCCGGCGGAGGAGGCCGCGCGGGCCAAGGTCGTGGTGGCGGCGTACGGCTCTCCGCTCGCGGCGGAGGCGCTTGCGCGCGGACAGCGCGTGATCACGCTCACGGGCATGAACGGCAAGCCCAACGTCTCGCTTGGCTGGTGGTGGATGCGGCAGCAGGTCGGCACGGCGGTCGCACGGCACCCTGCGCTGGCGGCGTTGCCGCACGAGGGCTTCATGTCGCCGCTTTTCTTCCGCCTGGTCCTCACTTCGGGGAAGACTCTGCCGTACGCGGGCCTCGCGCAGGACGACATGCTGATGGTGGGCGAAGGCGGCGCGATGTGCTACCTCTACCTCGCCCAGGCGAACGTCGGCCCGGGCAAGGCGCTGATGGCGTTCGGGCTCAAGCTCCTCGCGGACACGCCCGAGGCCGCCGCGCTGCTGGACGGCCTCGTGGACTACGCGGCGTCGGACCGCTTCGCGCCGAAGAGCTCCGTGGAGATGACGTCGCGTCCGCACCTGAACGGCTGGGGGCGGACCATCCGCGCGGGCGATTCGACGGACAACCTGCAGGACGTGATGGAAGGTTACTCGCAGATGGTCATCTCGCGTGCGCTCGCGGGGCAGACGGAGCTCGTGTGGGAGACGCAGCCCGTCCCGCAGACGGTGCGGGAGAAGCCGACGTTCGACATCGCCTTCGCGGGCGGGATGGGCTATCCGCAGCAGCCGCAGGCGGCGTTCGCGCTGTCGCTGAACGGGAAGAAGGTCATCGACATCCCGGAGATCGTATGGAAGGACCACGAGTGGAAGGGCGGCGGCTGCACGCTGCGCTACAAGCGCGACACGTCCACCGACGAGCTCGGGATCTTCACGCTCACCGTCCCCTCGTCGATGCTCGTGCCCGGCAAGCCGGCCACGCTCGGCGTCACGGCCGAGCCGAAGGCCTCCCGCCGCTGGTTCGCCGTGATGGAGCCTTGAGCCGGAAGGCACGGCGTACTTGACAGTTACGGGGGCGTTTGTGTATCATATCCAGAACTTTGAACTAAAAGGAGAACATCGAGAGTGAAAATGAGAGGAAAATTGATCGCCGGCGTGGCCCTTGCCACGTTGACGTGTGTGGGACAGGCCCCGAAGGCTCCCGCGAACGCCGCCGGCGATCCGAAGGAGGTCATTGCGACGGTTGGAAAGGCCAAGCTCACGCGCGGCGAAGTGGATGCCGACGTGGCGAAGTTCATCGAGGCGAGGAAGGCGCAGATTCCTCCCGCGCAGCTGGAGGCCGCCAAGCAGTACCTGGCCCAGCAGTTCAAGCAGCAGTTCGTCACGAAGACGCTGCTGTTGGACGAAGCGGCGAAGAAGGGCGTGACCATTACGGATGCGGACGTCGAGGCGCGTGCGAACGACATCATCAAGGCCAGCCACGGACGCCCTGGCGCTCCGACCTCGTTCGACGAGCTGCTAGCCAAGCATCCGCTGGGCGCCGAGCGGGCGCGTGCGGAGTTCCGGGACAGCGTCCTCGTCAACAAGTTCGTCGAGCGGGAGATCGTGTCGAAGGTTGCCGTCGACCAGGCGGAAGTCAAGAAGCAGTACGATCAGATCGTCTCCAACATCACGCAGCGGGCGAAGGCCGCCAAGCCCGAGCAGGTGCGCGCGTCGCACATCCTCGTCAAGACGGGTAAGTCCAAGACGGAAGATGCCGCCAAGAAGGAGATTGACGCGCTCCATGCGCAGATGAAGGACCTGAAGGGCGAAGCGCTCGCGAAGAAGTTCGCGGAACTCGCGAAGGAGAAGTCCGACTGCCCGTCGAAGGCGA
>JAFRNO010000675.1 GCA_017430155.1 Kiritimatiellia bacterium
GCGACCGCCCTACCGGATGTTGCCACGCATGGTAGGGCCCGCACCCCGTGCGCGCCGCGCGGCTCGCCGCACACCTCGATGCTCAATCCGTACAGGTGGAACCCCATCGCAGGATCGAGGTTGCGGATGCGCAACGTGAGCGAATCCTCCTCGACCGCGAAGAAATCGTACTCGATGCGCGAGACGGGAAGGAGGTTCTGCCACACGGTGATCGACGCGGGCGGAATCGGGCCGTCGCCGTCCATGTCGAACGAGAGTACCGCGCCGCGCCGACGGTTGCCGGGCTGCTCGAAGGCGCGCTGGTAGATCGTGATGCGGTGCCAATGCCCTTTCTTGAGACGCTTGAACCTCAATGGCTTGTCGGGTTCGAATCCCACGGCGAAGTCGCTGAAGAGATGGTAGAGGCCGTGGTGGCGCGGCACGCCGACGTTCTCCATCCGCATGAGGTTCCCGCTTCCGTACGGCACCTTGTCCATGCCGACCGTGATCACGCCGCCCACCCGGTTGAACTTCACGAAGTTCGCCACGGCATTCGTCGGGTTCGGACCGAAGTCGTACAGATGCGTGTACGTCTTGTTCGTGGAGAGTCCGCTGTCGAAATCGTTCTTGAAGGGAATCACCCGCGGCCTGGGAAGTTCGCCCTCCCAGATGCGTCCCTCCCCGACAAGTTCCTTGAATGACAGACTTTTCATCGTGTTGAGGCAGCCCGCCTCCCCCACGTTCACCTTCGCCGCTACGCCGTCGTCCGCAATGCGCACGAAGCCCTCCTCAATCTCGAGCGCGCTAAAGCGCGCGCTTGCCGCGCACACGAGCATGCCGCCGCCGCGTACCGTTGCGCGCGGTGCCGCGTCGACGAACGCCACCGTGTTGGAAGTCCCCCCGTCCGCGATGAGCACGGGAATCTCGGCCTCGCCCTCCAGGCACACGCCGTTCGCGCGAAACCGCACGCTCGCCGCCTTCACGCCCTTTGCCGCGTACACGCGGCACGCCGACCCGGCGAACACGGCCTCCGCGCCGTCCCTCCAGGCGCAGACTTGCCCCTGCTCGTCCATCCAGTTTTTCGTCGCATGGTCCCACGCGCCGACCGTCGCGCCGTTCCACGTGAGGACCTCGCCGCCCGCGCCCGCCACGCACGCGCACAGGCACCCGCAAAAGACATTCTTCAGCATGTCAACTTACCTCAAGATAATAACCAGCCCAACGTCGTTGCGGAGGAGGAACGTGCCGTTGTCTACTTCCAGCGTCGCGGGGAAACGCCCGCCGTTCAGCGTTGTCGTCCAGCCGTCGTAGGAGGCGGGGCCGGCCGTCTCGCCCTGCGTCACGACGAGCGCGTTGCGGGACGGCACCCTCCCCGCGGCAAGCGACGAGACAACGTCCACCTTGCCCGTCGCCGCGAGCAACGTGTCGCCCGCCACGGCCACGGCACCGCTCCGGGAGTCACGCTCGACCTCGTAGCGGATCGTGCCGCCGTCCGACACCGTGAAGTTCCCGCCCACGCTGGCCGACGCGCCGCGCGCCACGCCGAAGACGCCGCCAGCGTCAATCCGCACGGACCCCGCGTCCAGCGCGGCGCCCTGCGCAAGGAGCGTGCCGCCGGAAACGACCGCCGTGCCGGCGAACGGACTCGTCCCCGACAGCGTGAGCGTGTTCGTGCCCGTCTTGAACCAGTCGTTCGTGCCGGCTATCGCCCCCGAGAACGTGCCCTACTCCACCGAAACAACGCCCGGCTCGGCGTCCGTCGGATCGTCGATCAACTCGCAGCTGAGTCCGTAGATGTGCGCGCCGTTCGCCGAGCTGGAATTGTAGACCGAGAAGGTAAAGCAGTTTGTCGTGGCCGCATAGAACCTGTACGCGAGATAGTGCGGCGGATAGGAGTTCTGGTCCATCGTGACGGTCACGCCCTGCGGGCCGTCGTCGTCGGGATCGAACCGGTACGTCGCGACGCGCCCGGTGCCGATGCCGCCAGGGGTGCGCTGATAGAATCTGAACTCATGCCACCGCCCGGCCTGCAGGTTGTAGAGACGGAGCGCCCACGGACCGTTGCTGGGGAATACGGTGAAATCGCGGTAGAGATTGAATACTCCCTCCGTATTCGCGATATATGCCGTGATACCGGATCGGTCCGGCCAGTCGTAAAAGTACGAGAACATGCATCCGCCCACGTACGCCCCCGCCGGATGGGAACCGCCGTTGGTCGAATACACCGGGATCGCCACGCCGTTCACCGTGGCGGCGCCGCCGTTGCCGAAGTCCATGAGGTGCGTGTATGTCTTTTCGCTGGAGAAGCCGCTCGACGCGTCGTCCGTCACGTAGACGAACGAGAAGCGGTCCGACACGACGTCGGCCTTGCCGTCAAGCTGCAACGCGCCCGCGCCCGTAAGCGTGCCGATCGTGATGGCGGGATCTTTCGCGGTCGGGGGCAGCTTGGCGTAGGACGTGCCGTGCGCCATGGCAACGGTTGCGCCGGACTTGATGTCGAGCGTCCCCGAAATGACGCTCCCACCCGGCAGCACCGCCGTTCCGGCGTTAACCGTGAGATCGATGAATTCCATCCCGTCATGCGTCAGGCGCAGCGTACCCGCGCCGGACTTCTCAAGCCTGCCCGCCGCCACGATCGGCCCGTCAAACGTCGCCTCGCGCCCCGTGCGCACCGTCACCGTGAGCGACGCATCCGTCACCGGCGGCTCGCAGAGTTCCACAGAGAGACCGTACAGCAGCCAGTCGCTTGCATTGATCGCCTTGACATTGAAGGCGAAATCGTCTTTCACGGGCTGGAACTTGTACGAGACATAGCTCGCGGCACGCGCGTTCTGGTAGGCCGCGACCGTGTCGCGGAACGTGCCGTCGGCAAGCGGCGAAAACGAGATATCGCCACGCCGTCCCGTCGCGCTGGTGCTCTCGAACTGCGAGTAGTAGAGCCGAAGCTCGTGCCATCTTCCGACCTTGAGCCCCGTCAGGTGCGGCGTATAGGTAGGGCCGTAGCGGGTGTCGCGCAGAAGATCATAGATGCCCATGCCGCTCACAATGCCGGCGGCGTTCAGGAAACTTGTTTTGGCGTCCTTCGTACCTGCCGACGGAATCCCGGAATACCCGCCGTTGGAAGCCGATGCCGCCTGGCTCGTCGCTGTCGATTTCGTCAGCTTCACGCCGTTGATCGTCGCGCCGTCGTCCGCTGCACCGAAGTCGTAGAGGTGGGTATAGGTCTTGTTCGTGGAGAAGCCGCTGTCTTCGTCGCACGTGAAGGCGTTGACCGCGGCCTTCGGGAACGAGCCGATCACGAGCGCGCCCGCGCCGTCGAGATGCCCGATCATGACATGCGCCACCGACTGGAAGGCGGCGCCGTCCGCCACGTTCAC
>JAFRNO010000676.1 GCA_017430155.1 Kiritimatiellia bacterium
CGGCACAGAAATGGTCGAATTCCTATAAAGTTTTCAAGGAGAAAATGCCCATGACGAGAAGAAGGATGTTGCTCGGGCGGTTGACGGGCGTTTGCGCGGCGGTGCTCTGCGCTTTCGTCGTCGCGCGAGCGGACGACGTGTACCTGCTCCGAAGTGACGCGAAGATCGACAACGTCGATGTCCGCTCGTTCGAGGCGGCCGGCAACTGGAGCAACGGGGAAGCGCCATCGGATGCACATGACTACTACGTGATGACGAACTACACGTTGCGTATCACGGGCAGCACCGCCGCCCATGTGTTCAAGGGCAACTCGCTGACGCTTGGCGGCACGGGGAGCGGCAACAACTTCAAGAGCCAGATCATGGGCTGGGGAGGACAGGCCGACGTCACAATCTCCAACTTGGTCGTGCACCAGTCCACAATCCAGTGCAACAACGAAGGGTGGTTCTACCTGAGGGGGACGACGACGGTGCGCGATACGGTGGGCGACCGTATCTTTATGGGAATCAACCACAATACCGGCGGCGGGCGCAACTTCGACGTCCAGTGCAAGATGAAGACCGTAGGGGACGAATCGCCGAAGGTCATCTTCAAGCACGGCAAGAACGCGGCCGACACCTATACGACGTTCAAGATGTCGGGCGATTTCACCGAGTGCAAGGCGTGGTTCGAGGTCCAGGGACAGAACAGCGGGCTCGCCATCTTCCTGCTCGACACGGCGACCTTTGGCGCCGCGTTCGATTCGGTCAAGACGAACGCCGTGCAGCTTCGGACGAACAGCAAGATCGTCTTTACGCCCAACGCCGTGCAGAACGCGAACGCGGGCATTTCCGTGCCGGCGGGGCAGACTGCGTACTTCGGCACGCGGACGTACAGCGCGTCCGGGAACTGCAAGGGAAGCGTTCAGTACGACTACCCCGACCACGACCTGCTGCTCCCCGTGTTCGGCTCCGGCACGTTCACGAAGGAGGATGACGGACGCATCACGCTGAAGAACGACTGGAGCGGCTTCCACGGCACGGTCGCCATTGAGGGCGGTTCGCTCATTCTGACTGACGACATGACGACGTCCGCCGACATGCGGGTGGTCGTGAAGGCGGGCGGCGTGCTGGAGACGGCGCGGACGGACGGCACCTACGGCGGGCTGGACGTCACGTTCGAGGCGGGTGCGGGGCTGATCGTGCCCTACAATGCCGAGACGGGCGTCTCGGCGCCGATCACGCTCGGGCAGTCGTTCCTCGAGTCCTGCACGTACCCCGTGGGCTTGAAGTTGTCGCAGCCCATCTCGTTCCCCGTGAACGCGACGAACCGCCTGGCCGTCGCGAAGGTCGATCCGGCGATCCGCGTGGTGACGGGAGCGGACTTCACGGACACCACCACCAAGACGTACGACCTGCCGAAGACGTGGTTCGAGGTGGAGACGGACGGCGCGGGGATGCAGGTCGTCTACATGGTCGTGAAGCCCGTGCTCGTCCACGAGGGAAGCGGCTATTGGGTTCCGTTCGAGGATGTCTTTATGCGCGACAAGTCGAACAGCCCGTCGAACACGGACGAGTATGTCTGGAGCGACCATCTGGCCGCGCATCCCGGCGCGGACTACATTCATACGGGCACGGCTTTGTCGGCCGTCACGCAGGGCGGCCCGGGTTCCCGCAAGACCTTCGACGGCGATTCGCTCGTCTTCGAGAGCGGCGGCATCGCGTCCCGCAGCGAGCACATCGTCTTCCCGTACGTCTTTGTCGCCTCTCCGAGCATGCTTTTCAGCTGCGCCGGCTACGCCCCGGACAGTCGGCACAGGTTCGAAGGCGGGCCGATCTACGTTTCTTCATCCAGCACGACGGAAAAACCCCTTGAGTTCAGGGGCCAGACGGAACAAGACCATACGGTCTTCAGGAAAATCGACCTGTGGGCGCCGTTGGAGGGGCCGGGCAGCGTCATGTTCCGCACGTATGATCCGCCGAATGACGCCTACATCTCCTGCGAGATGCCGAACTTCAAGGGCATCCTCATCGTCGACGCGGCATCCGGCGACAGCGTGAAGGACGGCCTCTCCCTGCACGTCAATTCGCCGCTGGCCCTCGGCGGCAGGCCGGACGCGTACGAGTCGCGCGGGCTTCAGCTGAGGAACCACAGCTGCATCGCCCCGGCGGTCTCCATGACGCTGGACAATTCGCTGAACCGCGGGCTTGTGATCGTGGGCGCTAACGGCGGGCTGACGTGTGGCGGTTTCGACGTGCCGTCCAACGTCGTCCTGACGCTGTCCATGAGCGTCATCCAGAACGGGACGCTCCTGAAGAAGGGCGCGGGCGCGCTGGCGATCAACAGCGGGACGCATGGGTTCGGCGGCTGGGGGTCCGATGCGACCACCGGCACGAACAACGTGGTGGAGGTGCGCGCGGGCGGCGTGACGACGATGAAGAAGGCGAACAACGTCAACAGCCTCTGCTACGTGTTCAAGGACGGTGGCGGCATCGCGGTGTTCCGGACGCCGCTTAACGCCGCGCAGGAGGAGAACGGTCTCTACGCCTCGTTCATGCACGAGCGGGCGTTCTCGCACGAGGCGCCCATCCGCGTGATGCTGGCGGACGCAGGCGCCGAACCGCCCGCGACGCACTTCAGCCGCGTCGTCTGCACGATCCCGCAGGCGCTCAATCCGAAAACGGACTTTGCCGTGGACAAGCCGTGGGACGGCTGGCGCGGCGAGGTGACGCGCGCGGACG
>JAFRNO010000677.1 GCA_017430155.1 Kiritimatiellia bacterium
ATCCGCGCCGGCGAGTTCGTGGCGGAGGACGTGGAGAAGGCGATGGGCGAAGACCGCCTCGTCGTAACGGCATGCCGCGAGATCGTTGAGAAGACGAAAGACCGCAAGGCCTGCCTCATCTTCTGCACGTCCGTCGCCCACTGCAGGAAGGTTGCCGACGCGATAAGGCGCTTCTCCGGCGAGGAGTGCGCAATCGTGACGGGCGACACGCCGGACGAGAAGCGCGACGAGATCATCCGCCGCCTCAAGGGAGAGGAGATCCCCGTCGACCTCTTCGGCGGGACGCTGCCGCCCCTGAAGTACTGCTGCAACGTGTCGGTGATGACGACGGGGACGAACATCCGCCGTCTCGACACCATCGCGCTCCTGCGCCCGACCGCGAGCGCGGGGCTTTACATCCAGATGGTCGGACGCGGCTTCCGCCTCTCGCCCGAGACGGGCAAGACGGAATGCCTCGTCCTCGACTACGGGAAGAACGTGGAGCGCTTCGGGCCGATCGACGCCGTGAATGTCCGCGAACCCGCGAGGGCGAACGGCGAGACGGGTCCGCTCGTGAAGATATGCCCGCAATGCCGGTCGCTCGTCCCGCTTTCCGTCATGCTGTGCAAGGAGTGCGGCTACCAGTTCCCGCGACAGGAGTCGGAGAGAAGGACGCACGAGGCCCATGCCGACAACGCGGCGATACTCTCCGGCGAGGTCACGCTCGAGACGCACGACGTGACGGACGTGCTTTTCCAGGTGTGGACAAAGCGCGACGCCCCGGAGGACGCCCCGCGCACGGTCCGAGTCACCTACAGATGCGAAGCCGAGCCGGGGTCGCTCTACGACGCATACGGCTGCAACTTCTCGGAGTGGGTCTGCCCGGAACACACGGGCTTCGCCCGCTCGAAGTTCGAGAAGTGGTGGGCCGCGAGGGCGTCGGCCGAGTGTCCCGTCCCCGACAGGGCCGAGGACGTGTGCGAGGCGGACTTCATGGGCTTGCTGCGGACGGTGAAGCGCATCACGGTGAAGCGCGTCGCCGGCAAGCGGTATCCGGAGATCGTCGGCTACGAGCTCGGCGACTTCCCTGAGAACAGTCCGGTCAACGGACAGAACGACAACGCGGAGGAGTACGAGGACTTCGACGACCTTCCGTTTTAGAAAGGAAACGAATCATGGACGAGTGGGAGAGGCTGGAGCGGCGGTGGAAGATCGTCTGCCGCGTGGTCGGCGTGGCCGTCGGCGCGGTCGTCCTGTTCCTGCTGCTCATGTTCGTGGCGCGGCATTCCGGTGGCAAGGCACAGGACCAGTTCTCCATCATCTGCGAGAGGATGATGCATGAGGGCGGACGGGGGGGCGAGAGATGATCACGGTCGAGACGGCTATGGCGTACCTCGCCGCCGGACTGAGCGTCCTTCCCGCCATCAGGGCGGAGAAGCGTCCGTCGGTCGGCGCGTGGAAGACGTGGGCGGGGAGGCTTCCGAGCGAGTACGAGGTCAAGGCGTGGTTCGGAAACCACCCAGACGGGGTGTGCATCGTCGCCGGATCGGTGTCGGGCAACCTCGAGTGCATGGACTTCGACAACCACGGCGAGCTGTACGAGGGCTGGAAGGCAAAGGTCGATCCCGGCCTCTTCTCCCGGCTCGTCGTGGAGACCACGCCGTCGGGCGGGTACCATGTCCTGTATAGATCCGCAGCGAAGATAGAGGGCAACCTGAAGCTGGCGAGAGGAGAGAGGAACGCAAAACTTGCGACTTTGATCGAAACTCGCGGAGAAGGAGGACTTTTCCTCTGCTCTCCGACTTCAGGATACACTGCGATACAGGGCGAGTTTGCACACATCCCCACGTTGTCGGAGGTGGAACGCGAACAACTCCTCTCGGCGGCGCGCGAACTCAACGAGGCGCGGGAAGCCCCGAAATCCGCCCCGTGCGGCGTTTCAGGGGGCGGGGCGGGCGACCAGCCGGCTCCGGCCGCCGGAGCGAACACAGGGGCCGTGTCGGGCGACAGCGGCGAATTCCTCACCCGTCCGGGCGACGACTTCTGCCAGAGAGGCGAGATACGCCCGATCCTGGAGTCCCACGGCTGGCAGCATGTCGGCAGCAAGCCCGACGGAAACGAGCTGTGGAGGCGACCAGGCAAGGAGTCAGGCGGACACTCGGCGACGTTTGACGGCAATGTGTTTTATGTGTTTTCGTCGAATGCCGCTCCCTTCGAGAGCGAGCGCGGCTACAGCCGTTTTCAGGTGTACGCCACGCGGGAATGCGGCGGGGACTACACGCGGGCCGCGCGGGAGCTGCTGGGCAAGGGCTACGGGCAGTCCTTGCCCGAAAAGCCCGTTGATTTCAGCGGGCTGTCCGCCACCGTAGGCGGACAGGGGCGGACGGACGCGAACGTACCGGCCATCCTGCCGCTCGGCGAGCTTGTGGATAGGTATCCAAAGATGAAGCCCGTGCTGATACACGGCTTCCTGCGCAGGGGCGAGACGATGAACATCATCGCGCCGCCGAAGACGGGAAAGTCATGGCTCGTCACCGACCTTGCGCTCTCGGTGGCGACCGGGACGCCGTGGTTCGGCTTCCCGTGCGAAAAAGGGAAAGTCCTCATCATCGACAACGAGCTGCACCCCGAGACCTCGGCGAACCGCATCCCGAAGGTGGTCGCGGCGCGGGGGATCGACATCAAGAAGGTGCGAAACGACATCTATGTCGAGAACCAGCGCGGGAGGCTCGGCAACATAGAGGATCTGGCCAACCGCATCGAGACGCTCAAGCCCTACGGCTTCAGGCTGGTCATCATCGATGCCTTCTATCGGGCGATGCCCAAGGGGACGGACGAGAACGACAACGGGACGGTGGCGGGCATCTACAACCTCATCGACAAGTACGCCGCCGCCCTCGACTGCGCATTCGTCCTCATCCACCACACGAGCAAGGGCAACCAGTCTCTCAAGGCGGTGACGGACGTGGGCGCGGGGGCCGGCTCGCAGAGCCGCGCGTCCGACACGCACGTCATCCTTCGCCGGCACAAGGAGCAGGGATGCGTCGTCATGGAGTCGGTGGTGCGCTCCTTCCCGTCCGTAGGGGCGGTGTGCCTCCGCTGGAACTGGCCGCTCTGGGAAAGGGACGATTCCCTCAACCCCGAAGACCTGGACGGCAAGAAGGAGGAGCGCCCGACAAGCGCGAACGACCCAGAGCCGTCCGTCCTTGCGAGGCGGCTCTCCGAAGTGGTCAAGGACGATCCGCCGATGGTCAAGGGCGCGTTCGTCGAGGCGGTGCGGACGTTCTACGGCATCACGCAGAAGACGGCGAAGCTCGCGGTCGAAAGCGCAATCGCCGAGGGGTATGTCAAGTGCGAACGGCTCGCCCATCCGCCGGAGGGCCAGCAGGCGACAAAATTCATCGTGAAAGGAGATGTTCGGATGAGCGGTTCGGACGACGGATTTGATTGATTTTTCCGGCAAAAACAAATCAACCAAATCAAATTTCGAGCCGCCCGGCGGGACGGGGCGCGATCCCCGCCCCGAAGGCCACGGTTCCTCCCCCACCCCCTCTCGAAGGCA
>JAFRNO010000678.1 GCA_017430155.1 Kiritimatiellia bacterium
ATTCCCACGCCCGCGAGCGCGTCCGGCGCCCTGCGCGTGAAGGTGAACGGCAGCCTCGTGAAGAGCGTGGCCGTGATGCCGGGGCACACCAACCTCGTGCCGGTGGCGTCCACGTTCTTCCTTCCCGGCGCGAACACGATCACGCTTGAACGTGCGGACGCGGGCGCGTCGCCGCTCGTGCTGGACGCCTTCTCGCTGGGCGGCTCGTGGGTGGCCGGAAGGAGCAGTTCCTCGAACGACGTGTTCCCGGCCGAACACGCCCAGTGGGACTCCGTCGGCACCTGGTATGCGGGCAGCACGTGGCACAAGCTGTGGCGCGGCGTCACGTCGTCGCTCTCCATCACGCTCAACTTCCCCGTGGAGAAGAGGCTGCTCGACCGGGGTTACACGTTCCGCTACCGGCATCGCCTCGTGTATGGCGGCAACCGCCAGATGGACCTGATCCTCAACGGAACGACAATCAAGTCCGGCGTCATCCCGCCGGTCGGCGTGAACACGTTTGACCTCCCGTCGGAGGTGCTGGTGGACGGCATGAACACGCTGCAGCTCAAGCCCACCGGCGGCGGCGGCAACTTCTCCTGCTTCTCGTACCATCTCGTCGAGTTCGAGGCGCCACCGGACGGCGCGATACTCATCATCCGCTAAGGGGCATGAAGTGAACGAGGAAATGCCGAGGAAAGAACTTAGGTAGGAGAAACTACTGTGTCAATGCTACTGTGTCAACGGGGTCTGACCCTGTTCGTGGCCCTGGCCGCCGTGGCGGCGGCGGGGGAGAAGCCGGAGTGGCTGGGGCGGATACGCCGCGACCATCCGCGCATGTTCTTCAACAAGGAGACGTGGCCGGCCGTGAAGGCGCGGGCGGAAGGGCCGGAGAGGGAGGCGCGCGACGCGCTCCTGAAGCGGTGCGACCGCTATCCCGACAACCCGGTCTGCACGGGCACGGGCCAGCCGAAGGACCGTCCGGGATTGACCGTGGATCCCGTCCACACCGGCATCCCGAGCATCAACGAGTGGGGCATCCAGAGCGCCGAGTGCGCGCTCGCGTGGCGGTTCACGGGCGACGCGAAGTACCTCGCGAAGGCGAAGGCCATGCTGCTCGCGAACGTGAAGGGCTACGACGAGGCGTACGCGAACCGGCGTGCGGTGAACTGGTACTCCACGACGCGCGTCAACTCGCTCTGCGCATACGACTGGATCTACGAGGCGCTGACCGACGACGAACGGCGCGCGATCATCGTGCCGCTCGTGCGGCACTGCGAGGACGTCCAGCCGCGCAAGGGTCGTCCCGCGATCCGCCGCCGCAACACGGGCGGCGTGACGGCCGGCTGCTACGGCGTGAAGAACCTGATGTGGTACGCGGGGCTCGCCGCGCTGGGCGACGGCTATTGCGACGAGCTGGCGGAGAACCTCATCGTCGAGGGCCACGCCTTCCACCAGGAGGTGCTGAAGTTCCGCAGCGACAGCGCGGGCGACGACGGCGCGCTCGGCACGGGCACGCCCGGCTACGCGATGGGCGTCTACCCCGTGGGGCACTTCAACATCTTCCACACGTGGCTCTCCGCCACGGGCGAGAACCTCGCGGGGCGCTACCGTCCGATGGCGCTCTACCCCAACTGGGTGTGGTGGATGTGGATCCCCGACGCCGCGAAACCGGACGCGCCGCTCTTCCATGGCTACGGCGACTCAAACCACACGAACAACCGCCTCCCGATCGGCGGCATGTACGAACACCTGCAGCAGTACATCCACTTCTTCAAGGAGTACGATCCCGACGCGGCGCGCCTTGCGGCGACGCTCGCGGAGATGTGCCCGAACCACACGGTCGGCGACACGTGGCGCGGCGGCTCGGGTTTCCCCGCGTACCCGTTCCTCTTCGGACGCGACGAGACGGTGAAGCCGTTCACGCGCGAGGAGCTGTCCGCCTCGCCCGTGAAGGCGCGCCAATTCGAGCAGCTGGGGCAGATCTTCATGCGGAGCGGCTGGGAACCGGACTCCACCTACGCGCTTCTCGTGGGCGGCACGCTCATGCCCATGCACAAGCACCTCGACGAAGGGAGCTTCACGATCTACAAGCACGACCTCCTCGCGCTCGACTCCGGCTCGCGCGCGGCGCAGACCGACTGGAACCTGAAGTACTACTATGCGCAGTCCGTGGCGCACAACGTGGTGCTGATCCAGAAGCCCGGCGAGCCGCTGTCCGGACACTGGGGACCCGCCTACAAGGGACCCGAGGGCAAGAACAACTACGGCGGCATGTACGGCCGCATGGCGAAGGTGCTCGCCTTCGAGACGAACGGACGCTACTCCTACGCGGCGGTCGACACGGGCGCGCTCTACGGCGAGAAGTGCACGGAAAACGTCCGCCAGTTCGTTCACGTGCAGCCGGACTTCTTCGTGGTGTACGACCGCGTGGGCGCGTCCGACCCCGCCTACGCGAAGCAGTGGCTCCTGCACACGCAGAACGAGCCCGAGGTGGAAGGCCGCGTCGTGCGCGCGGACTCGCGCGAGGGACGCCTCTTCTGCGAGACGCTTCTCCCGAAGGACGCGGCGATCGAGCTGGTGGGCGGTCCCGGGAAGGAGTTCTGGTCGAACGGCAAGAACTGGGAAATCTACGACAAGTGGATGGAATCCGAGCGCCGTACTTGCGCGAAGGACGGACGCGGTCCCTACTGGGGCGAGTGGCGCGCCGAGACGCATCCGGGCGCGGCGCGCGCGGACGACCGGTTCCTGCACGTCCTCACGGCGACGGACGTGCGGACGCCGCGCGGCGTCCAGACGCGTCTCGTGGAGGAGGCGGACCGCGACGGCGTGATGCTCGTCTTCCCCGGCAAGGTACTCCATGGCAAGCCAGTGACGCTGGAAACGACGTTCCTCTTCAACCGCACGGGCGCGGTGGGCGGCGAAGTCCGCTTCGAGGCGCGGGACGCATCCGGAAAGATCTGCGCGGCGAAACGGCAGCCGCTCGCCGAGACGGTCACGCCCCAGAAGGGCGTGTTGCTGAAGTGAACGGACGAGAACTTTTCAGAAACATCAAAAAAGGAAAACGAACATGAAGATGACACGACGGAATTTCTGCCGGCGCTCGGCCGCCGGGCTTGCCGGAATCGTGGCGGCGGGCGCGGCGCCCGTTCTCGTGCCGGCGCGCGTGTTGGGCGCAGGTGCGCCGTCTAAGAAGATCGCGATCGGCGTGATCGGGTGCGGACGCATCGCCAACTCCTACAACGTGCCGTCGTGCCTGAAAAACGGCGGCAAGGATCTGTGCGAGTTCATCGCGCTGTCGGACGTCGACCTCGTGCGCATCCAGCACCTGAAGCGCCAGCTCGCGGGCGAGAAGATGCAGGGACGCGACCTCGTCGCCGACGCGCGGTGCTACCAGGACTACCGCCGTCTCCTCGCCGATCCGGCCGTCGACGGCGTGTTGATCGCCGTGCCGGACCACTGGCACGCGCAGATGGCCATTGAGGCGTGCCGCGCCGGAAAGGACGTGTTCCTCCAGAAGCCGATGGCGATGACCATCGGCGAGGGACGCGCGATCGTCGACGCCGCGAAGAAGTACGGGCGCATCCTCCGCACGGGCACGCAGGAGCGCACGGAGGAGAACTTCATCCACGCCGTCGAGTGCGTGCGCGAAGGGCGCATCGGCAAGGTGGTGCGCGTGGAGGTGGGCCTGCCCGACGACCCGAAGGAGTACGACCTGCCCGCGGAGGAGCCCGTGCCGACTGATTTCGACTGGAACATGTGGCAGGGCTGCGCGCCCGAGGCGCCGTATTCGCGCCTTCGCAGCCACCAGCGCGGCGTGGGGAAAGACGCCGGCAAGGTGAACTTCGCGCGCGGCGGCTGGATGACGATCCAGGCGTACGACATGGGCATGATCGCCAACTGGGGCGCGCACCACCTCGACACCGCGCAGCGCGGCCTCGGCGAGGAGCTGGGCGGTCCCGTCTCGGTGGAGGGCACGTGCGAGTACCCGAAGGGACGCAAGCTGTGGGACGTGCACGGCGAGTGCGACATCACGTGGACCTACGCCTCGGGCGCGGTCGTCAAGCTCGGCTCCACGCGCAAGTACCCGTGCGGCGTGCGCTTCATCGGCGAGAGCGGCGACTGGATCTTCTGCGGGTTCTCCCACAAGCGGACGAAGTCCGACCCCGTGGGCGTCTCCACGAGCAAGCTCGCCGGCATGCCGATCGCCGCGAACCGCAAGGGGTTGATCGAGGATCCCGTGTCGAAACCGCTTCTGCGCCCCCTGGAGCACAACCGCGAATGGATCGAGGAGATGCGCACGCGCGGCCCGCTCGCCATGCCGCTCGAGGAGGCGCAGCGCA
>JAFRNO010000679.1 GCA_017430155.1 Kiritimatiellia bacterium
CGCGCAACCGCCAGCGCGAGGCGCGCGCGGCGATGGTGCGCGACGTCCTGCGCGTCGTCGGCATGGTGGTGCTCATCGGCGGCGTGGCCCTGGTGGTCTACTTGCGGCACCGGTATCGCGTGGCGGAGGAGCGCCAGCAGGCCGCGCAGGAGGAGGTGGTGCGGGCGGCGCAGGCCCAGGAGCGCGCGGAGATGGCCGCGCGCCTCGAGGCGCCGCGGGAGGCCCGGAGGAAGATCGAACAGGCCGAAGCGGCCGAGAAACGCCGCAAGGAGGCGGAAAAGAAAAGGGCCGCGGAACAGCGTGCCGAGGAGGAGCGCCGGGTCAAGGACAACGTCAAGCGGCATGCGGCCGCGGCGGCGCGTTTCCACGGCACCACGCTCGACCTGATCTCGGCCGCGCCGCCGACCGATCTCCCCGCGAAGGTCACGGCCGAGACCTGGTTCTCCTGCGTCGTCCCCGGCGGCCGCACGGGCACGGTCCTGTACGAGGTGCGGGCGCTGCCGGACAAAGACATCCACGTCACCCGCCTGGACGAGACGGGCGAGGTCGCGGACGTTCCGCTTGACGAGTTCAATCGCCAGATCGCGAAGGCGCCCTTCGTGCTGGCCAAGGGCACGCGCAGCTATTACCGTCCGGAGTCGAGCAAGTGGGAGCTTCGCGTGCCCGTTCCGCCCGCCGGCGCGAGCCTGGATCCCTCCCGCGAGGATTTCAGGGACATGCATGCGTTCGTGCTCAAGCAGTGCGGTAGGGAGGCCCTCCTTTCCTACGAGGTCTTCTTCCGGGACGTCGGCGGAGCCGAGACGAGCATCCTCTCCGTTCCCTTCGGCGGACAGCTGTCCCGCGGGGACGTCGCGCGGGGCCTGCAGCAGGCCGCCTCCGGGCGCCGGCGGGGCGCCGCCGGCGACATCCAGAAACGCCTGAACGAGGGCAGCCTCGTCATCCGCCGGAAAGGAAGCGTCCGATGATCCCCATCCTTGAAAGCCTCTTCGCCCATTGCGTCGAGCTCGGCGCAAGCGACGTCCATCTCTCGGTGGACGAGCCGCCGCGCTTCCGCGTGCAGGGCCAGCTCGCGCCGCGCCCGGAGTTCGCGCCGTTCGACGCGCGCACCGTCGACGAGATCGCGATGGAGCTCGGGCTCTACACGCTGCCGCTGGGGTGCCCCGACGGTACGGAGCTCGTCCGCAAGACGCTCGTGCGCGATGGGGCGATCGACGGCGCCGTGACGGCTCCGGACGGCCAGCGCTACCGCTTCAACCTCTTCCGCCAGCAGGACCGCACGTCCGTCGCGCTCCGCCGGCTCGACGCCGTGTTCCGCTCGCTGCCCGAGCTCGGCCTTCCGCCGCGGATCGCCGACTTCTGCCGGGAACGCGACGGCCTCGTGATCGTCACGGGACCGACCGGCAGCGGAAAGTCCACGACGCTCGCCACGCTCATCGACGGCATCAACGCCACGCGCGAGTGCTTCATCGTCACGATCGAGGACCCCATCGAGTTCGAGCACGCCTCGCGCCGCGCGCTCGTCAACCAGCGCCAGGTCGGGCGCGACGCGCGCAGCTTCAACGACGCCCTCGTGGAGGCGATGCGCCAGGACCCCGACGTGATCCTCGTGGGCGAGATCCGCGACGTGGAGACCGTGCGCACCGCGCTGCGCGCCGCCGAGACGGGGCATCTCGTCTTCACCACGCTCCACGCGGGGGACTGCCCCGGCGCCGTCGAGCGCATCATCTCGGTGTTCCCCGCCGACGAGCAGAACTCCGTGCGGCGCCAGCTGGCGATGGTGCTGCGGGGCATCGTGGCGCAGCACCTGATGGTCTCCGTCGACGGATCCCGCCGCCACGCGGTCGCCGAGGTGCTGGTCAACACCACGGGCGTCGCGAACCTGATCGCGACCGGGCGCACGGCGCAGATCGCCTCCGCGATTGAGACGGGCGGCAACGTGGGCATGCGCTCGCTCGAGGAGTCGCTCGCCGAACTGCTCTTCGCGGGCGCCATCTCCGAGCGCGACGCGTTCCTGCTCACGCGCAATCCCGAGACCCTCCAGCGCCGTCTCTACGGCGACGACGGGGAATAGCTTTCAGAAAGGAAAAGGACAATCGATGAAACAGGCCTATGTGAACGGCGAACCCATTCCCCGCGAGGCGGTGCAGTACGAGCTCGACCGTCTGGTGAAGTTCTACGCGTCTCACGGCATGAGCCACGAGGACATCAAGAAGAACCTCGAGAAGCTCATGGAGCGGGCGCAGGAGCAGGCCATCGGCGCCAAGCTCCTGCTCGCGCGCGCGGAGCAGCTCGACCTGCCCGTGGACGAAAAGGCGATCGACGCGCAGGTGGCGAACGTGATCCAGCAGCTGGGCGGGCGCGAGAACTACGTGAAGGCCCTCGCGCAGCAGAAGATGAGCGAAGACGACTTCCGCAAGGAGCTCGCGAAGGGCTGCCGCGTGGACGCGCTCGTGCAGCAGGCCTGCAGCGCCGTGCCGGAGCCGACGGAGCAGGACGTGGCGGCCTACTACGAGGCGAACCGCGGGGCGTTCGTCACGTCCCCCCAGGTGCTCGCGCAGCACATCCTCGTGAAGACGGAGGGCCTCGACGCGGCGGACAAGGCGCAGGCGCTCGAGAAGATCAAGTCGATCCGCGCGCGCGTGGTCGCCGCCGGACACGGCGACCCCGGCGAGACCGGCCAGGCGTTCACGGCGGCCGCGCGCGAGCACAGCGACTGCCCCAGCGCGCAGAACGGCGGCTCGCTTGGTTGGTTCGGCCGCGGCATGATGGTGCCGGCGTTCGACCAGGCCGCCTTCGCGATGGCGTGCGGCGAGATCTCCGACGTGATCGAGACGCAGTTCGGCTACCACATCATCCTCAAGACGGACGAGAAGCCGGGCGGACAGCAGACGCTCGTGGACGTGGCCGACATGATCCGCGACCGCTTGCGCCACGAGGCGCGCGGCCGCGCCACGGAGGCGCTTGTGGCCGAACTGCGCGAGAAGGCGAACATCGAATACCGTTGAGGAAGTGACTCCATGAAGAAGAATGTTCTGACGAAGAAGCCGCTGAACGTGGTGCAGAAGATCATCGCCGCCCATCTCGTGGAAGGCGACCCCGCGAATGACGCCGAGCTCGGCATCCGCATTGACCAGACGCTCACGCAGGACGCGACCGGCACGATGGCCTACCTGCAGTTCGAGTCGATGGACGTGCCGCACGTCCGCAACGAGCTTGCCGTGAGCTACGTGGACCACAACACGGTGCAGATCGGCTTCGAGAACGCCGACGACCACGACTTCCTGCAGTCCATCGCGAAGAAGTACGGCGTCGTCTATTCCAAGTGCGGCAACGGCATCTGCCACCAGCTCCACCTCGAGCGCTTCGGCAAGCCGGGGAAGACGCTCCTCGGCAGCGACTCCCATACGCCCACCGGCGGCGGCATCGGCATGGTAGCGATCGGCGCGGGCGGCATCGACATCGCCGTCGCCATGGCCGGCGGCGCGTTCCACATCCCCACGCCGAAGGTGCGCGGCATCAGGCTCACGGGACGTCTCCCGAAGGGCTGCAGTGCGAAGGACGTGATCCTCAAGGTGCTCGAGAAGTACGGCACGAAGGGCAACGTGGGCTGGATCTTCGAGTACTTCGGTCCCGGCGTGAAGACGCTCGACGTGCCGAGCCGCGCGACGATCACGAACATGGGCGCGGAACTGGGCGTCACGACGAGCGTGTTCCCGAGCGACGCCGGGACGAAGCAGTTCCTCGCCGCCCAGGGGCGCGCGAAGGACTGGACGGAGCTCGTGGCGGACAAGGGCGCGTCTTACGACGACGTGTTCGAGCTCGACCTCTCGAAGATCGAACCGCTCATGGCCGCCCCGCACTCGCCCGGCAATATTGTTACGGTGAAGTCGCAGAAGGGCAAGAAGGTCAACCAGATCATGATCGGCTCCTGCACGAACAGCTCGTACCGCGACATCCGCACCGTGGCGCTGATCCTGAAGGGGAAGCACGTGGCGGAGGACGTGGAGGTGGGCATCGCGTGCGGTTCGCGCCAGGTGGTGAACATGCTCGCGGCGGACGGCTCGCTCGCGATCCTCATCAAGGCCGGCTGCCGCATCCTCGAGAACGCCTGCGGCTTCTGCATCGGCGCGCACATGAGTCCGCGCACGGGCGCCGTGTCGCTCCGCACGAACAACCGCAACTTCGAGGGCCGCAGCGGCACGAAGAGCGCGCAGGTGTTCCTCGTCTCGCCGGAGACGGCAGCTATGAGCGCGCTCACGGGCAAGGTGACCTCCCCGCTCGGCGCGAAGATCCCGTCCGTCCCCGCGCCGAAGAAGTTCCCGGTCGACGACTCCATGTTCCTCTACCGCGCGACGGCCGGGAAGGGCGTGCGGAAGACCGAGATCGTGCGCGGGCCGAACATCGCGACCGTGCCGAAGGGCGTGCCGCTCGCGGCATCCTACGCGGCCGTGTGCGCGATCAAGGTGGGCGACAAGATCACGACGGACCACATCATGCCGGCGGGCGCGCGCCTCAAGTTCCGCTCGAACATCCCGCAGTACGCGAAGTTCGTGTTCGAGCCGTGCGACACGACGTTCCATGACCGCTGCCTCGCGAACCGCGAGAAGGGGATCGCGAACGTGATCGTGGCGGGCGAGAGCTACGGACAGGGCTCCAGCCGCGAACACGCGGCCCTCTGCCCGATGTACCTCGGCGTCAAGGCGGTCCTCGCGAAGTCGATCGAACGCATCCACCGCGCGAACCTCATCAACTTCGGCATCGTGCCGTTCACGTTCGACGACCCGAAGGACTACGACCGCCTCCAGGCGGGAGACGCCCTCGAGTTGACGAACATCCGCTCTGCGGTCGAGGGCGACGGCAAGGTGACGGTGAAGGTTGGCAACACCACCTTCACGGCCACCGCCACGCTCTCCGCGCGCGAGAAGCACCTCCTCCTCTGCGGCGGCCTCCTCGCCTCGCTCAAGTGAGAAGAAGAGTGAAAGGAGAGGTTTTAATTCTTGCCGCGTTGTTGTGCTGCACGGGTTGCATCACAAACTATTATGAAGAGTTCTACGTCGACTCGCTCGGCGAGCGGGAAACGGCGTCTGCACATGGCGATGCATCCGTCATCCTTCAGACCATCAGGACGGAGGAGGATGTCATCAAGCTGATTGAGTCTGGGTATGTGCGGTCTGGAATCAGTTCGTTCCAGGGGCCCTATACTTCGTTCTCGTGCGCAGTGGACGCTGCCGAGAAGCATGGTGCAGCGCTTGTTTTGTTCGATGTGAGGCTGAGGGAGACCAACCACTGCGCGTCGGTCATGTATCGGGTGCCCTGTCCCGTTGGAGCCGGGATTTCGCCAGGTGACGCCTTGCCGCTGAGGTACAGCCCCTCTCTTCAGCGCACATGCGACATCGAGAAAAAGAACGAGGAACTGGCGGAAAGGAAATACGAAGCGGACAGACGTGCGCGATTCTCGAGAAAAGGCAGTTTCCTGTGGTTCAGGACTTATTCCCTCGACGACGAGGCGATAAAATACCCTGACGAGGAAAGCGATCCCCGCTATTACAACATCCTCGTAGGAGGTGCCAACGCGGCAGGAGAGGGTTTTTCAGCGCTGAGCGCACTTCCTTTCGGCGCCTTTGCCAAGGGCGACAACAAGGAGCTTTTCGGCCATGCGGAAGTGCAGGAAATAAGAAAAGCCATTGAAAGGGCCGTGCGTCAGGGGAAGAACGTCCGCGTGTTCGGGCATAGCTGGGGCGGGGCCGTGGTGGCAAACCTTGCGCCGGAATATCCGGAGATACCGTTTTATGCGCTTGATCCGGTGTCATGGACGGGCGTTCCCGATGAAATCCCCCGGAACCTCACAATCTACCATCCAAGGGGCACTGACGACATCGATTTTCCGCGGATGGCCCAAATATTGGGGCGTCAGTGGCCCATAATAAAAAAGGGGAAGGGGCTGACCGTCTATTACGACGGCGACCACGTCACGGGGGTGAGGCGTGAAATGAACGAATTGAACAAACGGCTGAAGAAGGAAAAGGTGTCCGCATTGTCGGCAACGGCGAGAATGAATGCCGCGCCAGCTAAACGGAATGCCGACATATACGACCACGATGTGATGTTCTTCAAGAAAATGGACACGTCAAGTCTGTATGGCGTTTATTGGGACGTCCCCAGGCGACTTCCGACGGAGACGGCGGAGTCCCCGATCACGGTGCGGATTCTCGCCGTGCTGCACGGCAGTCCGGCGGAAAAGGACGGCATCAAGCGCGGGCAGGTCGTGAAGGCGATCAACGGCGTTGCGATCAAGACCCGGGCGGACATCGCCCCTTACGTCAATAGGGAAACTTGCATCAAGACTCTGGAAGTCGAAGGTGCTCGGTAGTGGAAGACAAGACTTTTACAGGAGTAAAGCAGACATGAAACACATCGTCTTTATCCTTGCAGTTGCCGCGGCGGGAATCGTCCGCGCGGGCATGGCGCCGCTGTGCGCCGAGGAGCAGGACGCGCTGTCGTTCCTCGACTACGTGACGGGGTCGCTCCCCGCCGCGGAGGAGAAGGCGTGGTGGACGGTCGGCGGTTCCCAGTACGGCATCTACTCAAAGCGCTACAACATCGCGTTCGCCGGCTACGCGGCCGCCGCAGTCGGCATGCGCGGCGACGCGGAGGTGACGAACCGCGTGGGGCGGATCCTCGGCAACTGCGTGGAGCGCATGCTCAAACGCGACGTCTGGGCGTATTCCCAGTCGAAGTTCTATTGGGGACGGAGGTCGTGGGCGCCCGATCCCTGCTACCGCGAAAACGTGATGTACACCGGGCATCTGCTGCAGCTGCTCGCGCTGTACGAGTGGTTCACGCATGACCGCCGCTACTGGGACAAGGGCTTCGACTTCGTCTGGTCGCCGCAGAAGACGGTGCACTACGATGTCCGGCGGCTCATCGACGTCACCGTGGAGCAGATGCGCGCGGAGGACAACGAAACCGGCGGCGTCGCCTGCGAGCCGAACTTGATCTTCTTTCCCTGCAACAACCACCAGATCTACGCGTTCCAGCTCTTCTCGCGGCTCGGGTACGGCGACTGGTCCGCCGACGTCGCGAAGTGGGAGAAATGGGCGCTTGCGCACTATCCCGGACCCGTCGTGGGGGGCGGGGTGATCAAGTTCGCCTATCACAAGCGGACGGGAATGTTCTACCCGCGCGGCTCGCCCGGTCTCGACGGATGGTCGCTGATCTGGTACGAGGCGTGGGCGCACGACCGTGCGACGGCGCTCGATCTCTGGAAATCCGCCGCCGCATGCATCGACTGGCGGCTCTACGCGGATCCGTCCGACGCCAAGGCCGGGAGCAGCTGCTGCGACCCGTTGCCCGTGCCGGCGTCCGTCGCCGCCGCGTTTCTCGCCGCCGCCGCGCGGGCGTGCGACGACCCGGCGACCGCCGTGCGGCTGGAGGGCCCGCTCGACGCGAAATACCTCATACACCGCCCCGGACGCTACTACCTCAATCTCGACAGCAACTGGCGCATTGGCGCGTCCGCCCAGCGCATCATCTCCCTCGCCCTCGCGCACGGTTCCTCCTTCCGCGCCATGGCCTTCGGGCATTGAGCCGGCAGGCTGTCCCCGGCAGAGAGGGACAGCCCCCGGCCTGCGGCCGCGATTGGACGGCTTCGGAGAAACTGCCGGACCTGGTCGTTCGAATTGGCGAGATGATTGCGTATCAGGCGCATAACATCAAGAGCCCGCTGGATGGGGAGGCAGCCATGTGGACCGATCTGCATGGAGACATGCTTCCCATTGACGCGCGTGACATGACCCCGTCGGAAACTTGAGACGGCACCTTCGGTTGCGTGAGGATGACGTGCCGGCGCGGGGCGAAGAAGATTTTTGGCCGTCTGCGCCCATTTTGTGATATACTACCCGCCATGAAAAACAGTCTCTTTTTCTTGGCGGCTGCGTGCCTTGCGTGCGCCGGATGCTTTGACAACCACAGCCGTCCGGCAGACGTGCTCACGGTCACGTCGCTTGACGCGCTCGCCCAGACGAACCGCGCAGAGGTCGTGCGCCTCTTCCTGCGCGGCGCCCCGCGTCCCGTCACGGACGCCGA
>JAFRNO010000680.1 GCA_017430155.1 Kiritimatiellia bacterium
CCCGCGACCGCCGCACGCGAAATCGCACGCGAACCGCACGGCGTCCATTTCGTCTTTCGCCGGTCCCCCATCCGCGATCCAGATCCAGTCCGCCGCGTCCGCCGCCTGAAGCGGACGCAAATTCACGTTCCCGCGCGTGAATCGCTCTTCGCGGAACACCTGCCGCACCTCAACCGCCTGCGCGGCCGTTACCAGCCGCAGTTCGCGGGGGGCGAGGCGGAACGACATCTCCGGTTCCTTCGGCCAGGCGCAACGGACATTCTGTTTCTGGGCGGTGGCGTTCGCCAGCACGAACGCGCGGCGGCCGTCCAGCGATTCGTAGGCGCCGACGAACACGGCCGGCACGGCGCCGCCGTCGAGGCACAGGCCGCACGCGGCCAGCAGGAGGAAGGCTGTTTTTCTCATGCCGTCATTCTACCAAAACGCCACTCCGCGGGCAACCCGCTGCAAGACTCCTCCGAGAAACCTGACGGGACAGGTTCGCTCGCGGAAGGCGGATTGTGGTATCATGTCCGCAGACACGACAGTGCGAGGACAAAAGACCGTGAACTGCAAAACGAAGCCCGGGGCGTCTGGCAACGCAAAATGGATCGCGCTCGCGATCCTCTGCGTGACGTATTTTCTGCAGCAGGGGACGCGCCAGATCTACAACGCGACGCTGCCGCAGATCAAGGCGGATTTCCTCGCAGGCGGCGTCTCGGACGTGCAGCTGGGCGTGATCGGCTCCGTGTTCTCGCTCGTCTACGGCGTGGTGGTGCCGTTCGCCGGCGTGGCGGCGGACCTTTTCGGGCGCAAGCGGATCGTGGTGCTGGCGCTTCTGCTCTTTTCGACGGGCATCTGCGCGAGCGGCTTCGCGGGCGGCCTGGGGATGCTGCTTGCGATGTACGGCGTGCTGGCGGCGGTGGGACAGTGCATGTTTCCGTCCTCCGCCACCTCCCTCATCGCGCAGCTCCACCCGAAGACGCGCGCGACGGCGCTGTCGATCTTTCAGGGGTCGCTTTATCTCGGCATCGTGGCGTGCAGCTGCGCGGCGGGCTGGCTGGGCGGCCTGGGGGAAGGCGGCTGGCGCAAGGCGTTTTGGATATTCGGCGCGGCGGGTCTTCTGTGGGTGCCGGCGGTCGTGTTCGGACTGAAGGAGCCGCCGGCCGCCTCCGTGGACGGCGGAACGGACGCGAAGCCGTCCGCCGGCGAGGCGCTGCTCGCGATGGTGCGGAAGCCCTCGGCCGTGATGCTGACGCTCGGGTTCGGCATGTGCATGTACGGCAGCAAGGCGTTCTTCACGTGGATGCCGGCGTTCTTCCAGAAATCCTTCCCGTCCCTCTCCCCGGCTGCTGCGGCGTTCCACGCGGTGTTCTGGTTCTACTGCGGCGCGTTCGCGGGCATCACGTGCGCGAGCCGCGTGACGGATCGCCTCGCCGGGGGGCGTCCCGGCGTGCGCATGGAGGCGAACATCCTCGGCCTCGCGTTCTGCGCGCCGTTTGCGTTCTTGGCGGCGCGCGCGCCGAGCGTAACCTTGTGCTGCGCGGCGCTGGCGCTCTGGGGCTTCGCGCACGGCGTGTACGACTCCAATTTCTTCGCGTCCCTCTACGACGTGGTGGCGCCCCGCTACCGGGCGGCGGCCACCGGCGCGTTCCTCTGCGGCGGGTTCGTCATCGGCTCCTTCTCCCCCGCCGTCTTGGGCTGGATGAGCCAGCACCTGTCGATCCGGGACGGCTTCGCGTCGCTGGCGGCGTTCTACCTCGCCGGCGCGGCGGCGATTCTCGTGGCCCGCGTCGTATTCCTCAAACGGGACCTCAATCCTCAGCTTTGAACGACGTAAAAACTTGATAGGTCAAGTTTGGCGGGGAAAGCCAATTTGCTATAATACTTTCCGCTAAGGAGAGTAGTCTTATGAGAAATTTCTTCAGAGTCTTGTTGACGGCAAGCCTTGTCTGCTGTGCACTGGGCGCGTTCGCCGGCACGGCGACCTTTTCATTCGGCTGGTACCGTAACGCGGCGCAGACGGACTTCCAGGTGCCCGTTGCGCTTGAGGAGGGCGTCAACGGCTTTACCTACGCCGACGCGGCGGCGAATGGCGCGGATCTCTGCGTGACGGACGCGGGCGGCACGCAGCTGCCCATCGAGATCGAGAACTGGAACCCGTCTGGCAAGTCGATCGTGTGGGTGAAGGTGCCGTCGTTCTCGAAAGACACCGTGCTGACGTTCCTGTGGGGCGCGGACGCCGCCGGCCTCACGCCGCTGCGCGACAACATCTGGAGCGACGCGCGGCTCGTGATGCACCTCGTCAACGGCAAGGATTCGTCCACCTACAACGCCTCGTTCGTGCGCGGCGGAGACGATGCGACCGAGGACGGCCCCGTGGGCACGGCGAACACGTTTGGCACCGAGGCGCGCAAGTACAACTGCGCGTCGATGCAAAACGGCCAGGTCGCCAACCTCGGGAACAAATTCACGATCTCCTTCTGGCTCAATTCCGCGAACCTGGGCAAGACCACGTCGGGTACTGCCGTCAGCGAGTATCTGTTCGTCGGCATGGTGCCGAGCGGGCAGTTCGCCATCCTGCACGGCTACAAGGCCGGCTATCTCGAATTCTTCTTCAGTGGCTGCATTGCCAGTGGCACGGACCC
>JAFRNO010000681.1 GCA_017430155.1 Kiritimatiellia bacterium
CGACGATCGCGGCGCTCGCCGCGTCGAGCCGGTTCGAGAACGCCACGACGGCACCCGACATGTTGCCGGCGTTGACCCACTGGAGGTCGACGAGCAGCTTCACGGGCTTCCCCGCGGCGTAGGTATAGCGGTGAACGCCCACGCGCGGCGTCGACGTGAGCTCCACGGTGATGCCCGCGTTGGTGAGGGCGACCGTGTAGAGGCCGGGGCGCCCCTTCTCCGAGCGGAAATCCTTCGCAAGACGCCACGTGCGCGGATCGGACGAGGCGAAGTCGTCCGTGAACGGCAGCAGGCGCACGTCCTCGAGATCAGGACACCCCGTGCCGCTCAGGTGGGTCTGCGAGAAACCGTAGATGCAGGGATCCTCCCACACGTAACCCGAGCAATGGTCCCAGTTGCAGAGTCCCGTGTCGGGACTCACCTGCACCATCGAAAACGGACACGTCGCGCCGGGGAAGGTGTGCCCGCGGTACGAGCCGCCGATCAGCGTGTCCACGGCGTCAACCGGGTCTGACGAAGCGGCCAGCACCGACAGCACACCGAGAGTCGCAATGAAAGCAGAACATTTTTTCATGGCAGAAGAATACCAAATTCCCGCCCCGGGAGCAAGCGGGAATGCCTTCATGTCCTGGGTGTACGCACAAGGACTCGGATTTTTGGTATAATGTGCGCCATGCAGACGGTCAACATAGATTCGAACGACTTCGGCGAGATCCGCAGCAGGGGCTACGTGTACGTCGACAAGACGGCGTGGCTCAACCGCCTTGCACGGCCGAGGGGAGGAAGATGTTCTTCCTCGCGCGCCCGCGCCGCTTCGGCAAGTCGCTGATGATCTCCACCCTTGAGGCGATGTTCCGGGGACGCAAGGCGCTCTTCAGGGGGCTTGACATCATGAAGCTGGGGTGGAACTGGAAGAAGAAGCATCCCGTCATCCATCTCAACATGGGAATGTGCGCGGCGGCGGACTACGAGACGTTCGCGCAGAACCTGCCCGTATGCATGAAGAGCGCATTGGAGGGTGCAGGGGCGGGTTATGCGGCGAATCTCAGCCCTTCCGCCAACTTCGGCCTTGCGATCGACGCGCTCGCCGCGAGGGGAACGCCCCCCGCCATCCTCATCGACGAATACGACGACCCCGTGGCGAAGGCACTCAAGAACCCCGACGTGGCCGAACGCATTCGCGACGCGCTCGCGCCCATCTACGGCCAGATGAAGGACCGGTCGGGCAAGATCCGCTTCCTGATGATCACGGGCGTCAGCAAGTTCACGAAACTCTCGATCTTCTCCACGCTCTCGTCGCTCGTGGACATCTCGTTCGAGGACGCCTACGCCTCGATGCTCGGCTACACGGAGGACGAGCTCGACCGCTACTTCTCCGAGCACATGGAGGCGCACCGCAAGGTGATGGGGCTTTCGGCGAAGGCGTACCGTGCCGAGATCAAGCGCCTCTACAACGGCTACCGCTTCTGGCTGGACGAGGGGGAGAACGTATGCAATCCCGTCTCGATCAACCTCACGATGGCGAACAGGAAGAAACGCTTCGAGCTCTACTGGACGGAGACGGGAAAGGCGTCGTTCCTGATGAACTTCCTGAAGCGCGGCGACATGCTGGCGCTCGATCCGGACGACCTGAAGGGCGTCACGAAAGCCGACCTCGACGTCTCAGACCTCAACTCCATCCCCGTGAAGGGCATGCTGTACCAGACGGGCTACCTGACGATCGGCAAGTACGAGGGCGACCTCTTCACCTTGCGCATCCCCGACGAGGAGGTGCGGCAGGACTTGTCCGCCCTCATGGCCGGACTCGTTGCGGACAAGGACGTCCGCTGGGCGGCATCCATCGGCGCGATGCTCCGCCTGGCTCAGTGGGACAAGTTCTTTGACGGCCTTGCCGCGCTCTACGCCGGTGCGGTGTACGGGACGACGGAAGGGAAACCGCACGATCTCTCCTACGCCAGGTGCCTGAAGTTCCTTCTGCAGGGGCAGGGCTTCCGCGTGGAGCAGGAGGTGTCGTACGCGGGCGGGCGCACGGACATCGTGGCGGACCATCCCTGCGGCACGTACGTCTTCGAGCTGAAGGTGAACAAGCCGCCGAAGGTCGCGATGTCGCAGGTGCAGCGCAGGAAGTACGCCGCGCCCTACCGCGCCGCCGGCAAGCCCGTCTGGGCCGTGGGCCTTTCCTTCAACGGCAAGACGCGCCAGTTCACGGGCGGCACGGCAGTGTCGGTGAAGTGACGTTCCACCGGGACAGCGGGGCTGCCCCGTGCACCGTGGCGTGCACGATGGGGGTCTCCATAGCACCCTTTAGCCTCCATAATCGTCACCTCAGAATTATTATTGTGGCAATCGCACGAACACGAATCGTTGCCGTTTCCGTATATTCGTCCGATTCGATTGACACGCTCCATCTGCCTAGCTCATCCGCCATAAGCGGCTGCCACCCCGTACCGGTCAGGTTGAAGGACGTAACCCTGCCTGATGGAGCGGTAAACGATAGCGTCGAGGCCGCTGTCGCGAGTCGCCGCCAATTGTCACCCGAATAAGCGACAAGCATCACGTCGCGTTCGTCAATCGTACGGTCAGGCCCCTCGTCTTTACCGTCGAAGGCGTAGGTGATTGCCGCGCTCGCGTACTGACACCCGTCTTCGGAAGCGACAATGCGCCACATCCCGTCGATTTCCGACTCTTCGAGACGGAACCCGTTGGGAACCGTCAGTGCGGCGAACAGCCCGTCCATTCCCTCAAGCATGAACACAAACCCATTACCGGCCGTGCCGGCAGCCACAAGGTCGATCAACTCGTCGTCGTCCACGAGTTTGGCCGGAGACGCCTCCGTTCCTGCGCCAAGCGTACCGAAGATTGCATGGCGCACTGTGAACGGCGCGGCCCCCTGCCAGGAATTTAAAAGAACCCATAACCCGCCCCCTGACGGTGTCCACGAGAAGGTTCTTCCGACATCATTCTCGGAGACGAGCGTCGCCTCTGCCCCATCAGGCGCACGTACCGTCACCGACTCGCCCTCATGGCGGGTGAACGCCTCCCGAATTCTGGCGGCGTCTTCCGCCGTCTTGATTTCGATGGGCTGCGAAACCGAGTCAAAGGAATAGCCGCACGGGTCGGAAACCGCTTCTGGAGTATCCGAGAAGGCCGCACCACATAACAAGGATGCGGCGATCAACACTATCATGATCTTCATGCGCATGCCTCACCTCACTTCACGATCATTGCAACGCGGAAACCGGTAACATGTGAGTTCGAATTGGATGCTGAATCGTTGGAACGACGCGACGCACAAAGTAGTTCTGCGTTGTTGGCGTTAAAATACGGCCCTCCGCGAAGCACTCGGTTGCCATGGGATGACGCATACGCCTTAAATGCGCTTTCATTGCTAGCCATGTTGTGCCACGTGGATCCCGAAACGAAGGCACAGTCGCGGCAGAGGTCCCATACG
>JAFRNO010000682.1 GCA_017430155.1 Kiritimatiellia bacterium
TCGCGCCGGACGTGGCGCTCGCCGCGACCTCTCTCACCGGCTATTCGGGCGGCGGCAAGAAGATGATCGCCGACTACGAGACCGCCGCGACGCCGCTCCATTCGGGCGGGCGCCTCTACGCGCTCGGGCAGACGCACAAGCATTTGCCCGAGATGATGAAGATCTGCGGGCTCGTCACCGCGCCCGCGTTTCTGCCGATCGTCGTGTCGCACCACTCCGGCATGGAGGTGACGGTGCCCGTGTTCGCGCGCGACCTGAAGGGCACGCCCGACGACGTGCGCGCGGCGTACCGCGCGGCGTACGCGGAAGGGCTCGTGCATTACGTGGAAGGCGGGGACGAGGGCGGGTTCCTCTCCTCCGCCAAGTACGCCGGCCGCGACGACATGGAGGTGTCCGTCTACGGAAACGCGGAGCGCATCGTCCTCGTCTCGCGCTTCGACAACCTCGGGAAGGGCGCCTCGGGCGCCGCCATCCAGAACATGAACCTTGCGCTGGGAGTTCCCGAGACGACGGGTCTTGTGGTATAATACTGGTCCATGAAAGACCAGGCACTGCCCACCCAGAAACAGTGGATCGCGATTCTTGACTACGGATCGCAGTATACGCAGCTCATCGCCCGCCGCATCCGCGAGCGTGAAGTCTACTCCGAAATCATCCGGTGCGACACGACCGCCGCCGACCTCGCCGCCCATCCTCCCGCGGGCGTGATCCTTTCGGGCGGCCCCAACAGCGTGTTCGAGGAGGGGGCGCCGACGGTCGATCCCGCGATCTTCGAGATGGGCGTGCCCGTGCTCGGCATCTGCTACGGCATGCAGCTCATGAGCCATACGCTCGGCGGCAAGGTCGTGCCCGGCGCGGAGCGCGAGTACGGCAAGATGCCGATCGAGGTGATGCCCGGCAACCCGCTCTTCGACGGCATCCCCTCCACGATCACGGCGTGGATGAGCCACGGCGACCGCGTGGAGGCGATCCCCGCGAACTTCGAGCGCGGGGCAGTTTCCGCCACGTGCCCGTTCGCTGCGATGTTCGACAACGCGAAGCGCCTCTACGCGCTCCAGTTCCACCCCGAGGTCGTGCACACGCAGTACGGCACGGACATCCTCGCGAACTTCGTCTTCAAGGTGTGCGGCTGCACGCGGAGCTGGAAGCTCACGACGTGGGTGGAGGACACGGTGGCGCGCCTGCGCGCGCAGATCGGCGAGGACGAGGTGGTGCTGGGCCTCTCCGGCGGCGTCGATTCCTCCGTGGTGGCCGTGCTCCTCAACAAGGCGATCGGGCGGCGTCTCCACTGCATCTTCGTGGACAACGGCCTCCTGCGCTGGCGCGAGGCGGAGCAGGTGGAGGAGATGTTCAAGAAGAACCTCGGCCTCGACCTCACGGTGGTCCACGCCGAACAGCGCTTCTACGACGCGCTGAAGGGGCTCGACGAGCCCGAGGCGAAGCGCAAGGCGATCGGGAAGAACTTCATCGACGTATTCGCCGAGGAGGCGCGGCGCTTCCGCCACTGCCGCTACCTCGGCCAGGGCACGATCTACCCCGACGTGATCGAGAGCCGCAGTCCGCGCAAGGGCCCGAGCCAGACGATCAAGAGCCACCACAACGTGGGCGGGCTTCCCGACGACCTGAAGTTCGAGCTCGTGGAGCCGCTGCGCGAGCTCTTCAAGGACGAGGTGCGCGCCGTCGGCCGCGTGCTCGGCATGGCGGACGAGCTCCTCGACCGCCAGCCGTTTCCCGGCCCGGGGCTCGGCGTACGCATTCTCGGCGAGGTGACCGAGGAGAAGGTGCGCCTCCTGCAGCAGGCCGATGCGCGCGTGCAGGAGGAGATCCGGAAGCTCCCGGACTACAAGACGATCTGGCAGACATTCGCGGTGCTCCTGCCGTGCCGCTCGGTGGGCGTGATGGGCGACCAGCGCACCTACGAGTACACGTGCGCGATCCGCAGCGTGAACTCCATCGACGCGATGACGGCGGACTGGACGCGCATCCCGTACGACGTCCTCGCGCGCATGTCGAACCGCATCATCAACGAGGTGCGCGGCATCAACCGCGTGGTCTACGACATTTCCTCCAAACCCCCGGCCACCATTGAATGGGAATGAGGCCCGCTTCAGCACTGAAAGGAACGAACATGAACGTGACACGCAAGACTTTCCTCGGCACCGGCCTGCTCGCGCTCGGCGGCTGCCGGATGTTCAACATTGCGACCGCCAATCCGCGGCGTCCGAAGCCCAGCGAGCGCGTCAACTTGGCCGTGATCGGCTGCGGCACGCAGGGGTTCGCGAACATGAACGGGTTCCTGCAGGACAAGCGCGTGCAGATCACGACGGTGTGCGACCCCGTGCTGAGCGCGGGGAAGTACAGCTACAGGAGCGAGAAGACGTACGGGCGCGCGCCGGCGAAGATGTACGTGGACGCATTCTACAAGAACGAGGACTGCCGCATGGTGGCGGACTTCCGCGACGTGCTGGCGGATCCGTCGGTGGACGCCGTGCTGATCGCGACGCCCGACCACTGGCATGCGATCCAGTCCGTGATGGCGATGAAGGCCGGCAAGAGCGTCTACTGCCAGAAGCCCATGTCGCTCGGCGTCTCGGAGGGCCAGGTGATGGCGCGCGTGGCGAAGGAGACGGGCGTCACGTTCCAGGTGGGGTCGCAGCAGCGCAGCTCAAGCGAGTTCCGCGTGGCGGCGGAGCTCGTGGCGAGCGGGTACATCGGCGACTGCAAGGCGTGCGAAATCGGCCTGCCCGGCGGCAACCAGGGGATGTACGGGCACCAGAACTCCATCTGCCGCGAACTCTGGCCCGTGCCCGACTACTTCACGCCGAAGGGGATGTGGGACATGTGGCAGGGTCCCGCGCAGCACTGGGAGGGCAATTCCTTCATCCAGGGCATCCACGACCCGATGTGCTGGCGCTTCAACTCGCGCACGGGCGGCGGGATGATCACCGACTGGGGCGCGCACCACCTCGACATCCTCCAGTGGACGCTCGGCATGGACGACAGCGGCCCCGTGGCGATCGAGAACATGACCCATGACCGCGACCCGAATGACCGCATTTTCGACTGGGCCGCGAACTACTCGTTCGACGTGGTGTACGCGAACGGCTTCCGCGCGCACGTCTCGAACAAGCTGCCGAACGGACTCAAGTTCCACGGCAAGAAGGGCGATCTCTTTGTCGCGCGCGGCAAGCTGGAGCGTCCGGAATTCCTGAAGAAATGGAACGAGAAGCGGGACCTGAAGAAAGGCGACGTGCATCTCTATCGTCCGCGCGACGGCGTGGCGCACGAGATGGACTTCATCGACGCCGTCTATTCCGGCGGGCGCACGGCGTGTCCGTGCTCCGTGGGACA
>JAFRNO010000683.1 GCA_017430155.1 Kiritimatiellia bacterium
ATGAGGTTGCTACTCAGACTATCGAAGAGATTAGCCCATCTGGGAGCTCGGGCACAAGACCGGGCGCCTCACCACGCCGATGGTCCGCCGCGCCAAGGCGAAGGCGGATCCACACTGCGCAAACGTGGCCCCCGCGTTCTGGGGCGACCGCGTGATCTGACGGCCTTACCAGTTGCAGGTCGTGAGGTCTTCGAGGCGGGCGTAGTAGTTGCGGTAGAAGCTTTCGGCCTTCGAGAGCATCTCCACAGCGTGCTCCGGGTTGCGCTTGAGGAGCAGCTTGAAGCGGTTCTCCTCGGAGGCCGTGGCGGCGAAGGACTTCGACGGCGGCTTGGAGTCAAGCTCGAGCGCGGAGAAGCCCTTCGCGCTGCGCGAGGGATCGTAGCGGAAGAGCGGGAAGTGACCGGTCTCCACGGCGGTCTTCTGCCGGGCGAAGCCCTGCGCCATGTCGATGCCGTGCGCCACGCAGTGCGAGTAGGCGATCACGAGCGCGGGGCCGTCGTAGGCGTCCGCCTCCGCGAGCGCCTTCGCGGCGGCCTGCGGGTTCGCGCCGAGCGAGATCTGCGCCACGTACACGTCGCGGTACGTGAGGATGATGCCGCCGAGATTCTTCTTCATCGTGGGACGTCCCCCGGCGGCGAACTTCGCCACCGCGCCCATCGGCGTCGCCTTCGAGGCCTGGCCGCCGGTGTTGGAGTACACCTCGCTGTCGAGGACGAGCGCCTTGATGTTGCGTCCGCTCGCGAGCGCGTGGTCAAGTCCGCCGAAGCCGATGTCGTACGCCCAGCCGTCGCCGCCGATGAGCCACACGCTCTTGCGGATCAGCCAGTCGGCGTTGGCGAGCATCGAGACGGCGCGCGCGTCGGTGCGTCCGGCGAGCGCCTTCTTGAGCTGCTCCACGGCGGCGCGCATGTCCTCCACGCCGCGCGGCGTGGCCTGGTCGATGCCGCTCACGCGGGCTGCCGCCTCGCGCACGGCGTCCGGCTCGTCGCGGTCGAGCATGAGCTTCGCCGCCTCGGCGCGCGCGCGCGCCTCGAGGTTGTCGCAGGTGACGCGCATGCCGAGTCCGTATTCGGCGTTGTCCTCGAAGAGCGAGTTGCCCCAGGCGACGCCGCGTCCGTCCGCGCGCGTGCAGTACGGCGCGGTGGGCAGGTTGCCCGCGTAGACGCTCGAGCAGCCCGTCGCGTTCGCCACCACGAGGCGCTCGCCGCAGATCTGCGTGAGGAGGCGGATGTACGGCGCCTCGCCGCAGCCCGCGCACGCACCGCAGAACTCGAAAAGGGGTTTCTTCAACTGCACGTCGTTGTAGTTCGACATGTCGAGCTTCGTGTAGTCCGCCTCGGGGATCGTGAGGAAGAACTTCCACGCCGCAAGGTCGCGTTCGCGGTTCTTCTCCTCGTGCGGCTGCATCTCGAGCGCGCCGCGCGCGGCGGCCGGGCAGTTCGCCACGCAGAGGCCGCACCCCGTGCAGTCCTCGGTGGAGCACTGCACCGTGAACTTGCCGCCGTGGCGGCGGTAGGCGGGCGACTTCGCGTCGGCGCTGCGGAAACCGGCCGGCGCGCCTTCAAGCGCCTCCGGGTGGAACGCCTTGAGGCGCAGCGCGGCGTGCGGACAAGCCCCCGCGCAGCGTCCGCACTGCACGCACGCGGCCGGGTTCCACACGGGCACGTCCGCCGCCACGCCGCGCTTCTCCCACTGCGTCGTCGCGACGGGCCACACGCCGTCCACGGGAATCTTCGAGACGGGCAGCTCGTCGCCCTTCTGGGCGATCATCTTCGCCGTAACCTCGCGCACGAACTCCGGCGCGGCGGGATCGACGGCCGGCGGGATCGGCGAGAGGTCGGACACCGTCTCCGGCACGGGCACCTTGTGGATGCCGTCCGCCGCCGCCTCGATGCAAGCGATGTTCTTGCGCACCACGGCGTCGCCCTTCGAGGCGTAGGTCTCCTCCGCGGCGGCCTTCAGGTAGGCGACCGCCTCCTCCGCCGGCAGGATGCCGGAGATGCGGAAGAACGCGGCCTGCATCACGGTGTTGATGCGCGTGCCCATGCCGTTCTCGCGGGCGATCTTCGCCGCGTCGATCACGTAGAAGTTGATCTTCTTCTCCACGATCTCGCGCGCCGTCTCCTCGGGGAGGTGCGCCCACGTCTCGACGGGGCCGTACGGCGAGGCGAGCAGGAACGTGGCGCCTTCGCGGGCGTTCGCGAGCATGTCGTACTTCTGGAGGAACGCGAAGTTGTGGCACGCCACGAAGAGCGGCGACTCGCAGAGGTACGGGCTCAGAATCGGCTTGGGACCGAAGCGGAGGTGCGACACGGTGAGGCCGCCCGCCTTCTTCGAGTCGTACACGAAGTAGCCCTGCGCGTAGAAGTCCGTGTGCGCGCCAATGATCTTGATCGCGTTCTTGTTCGCGCCCACGGTGCCGTCCGAGCCGAGGCCCCAGAACACGCACTCATGGCGCCCGGGATGGACGATGTGGTAGCCCTTCGCGGGCGGAAGGGAACGGCCCGTCACGTCGTCGTCCACGCCGAGCGCGTAGCCGTCGAGCGGCGCCTTCGCGTCCATGTTGTCGAACGCGGCCTTCACGTGGCCCGGAGTGAACTCCTTGCCGCCGAGGCCGTAACGGGCGGCGAACACAGCAGGGCGCTTGAACTTCGCCGCGCCCGTGCGGCACGCGCGGTCCACCGCGCCGAGCACGTCGAGGTACAGCGGCTCGCCCTCGCTGCCGCACTCCTTCGTACGGTCAAGTACGGTGATCGCGCGCACGGTGGCGGGTAGCGCGGCGACGAGC
>JAFRNO010000684.1 GCA_017430155.1 Kiritimatiellia bacterium
CGGACACCGCGTCACGCCCCTCCGCGCTGGCCTCACCGGCTTCGAGACGCGCGACCCGCATGTCCGCACGCGCGCAGGCCTCCGCTTTGAGGACGGTGCCGCGCGCGTGCTGGATCCTGCGGGACACACCCTGTTCTCCTACCGTGGCGAAGTCGACTGCGAACAGTGGGGCGTGAGCGGCGCGGCCGTGTACAACTGCCAGCGCTGGACCGTGCGCCACCCCGGCCCCTTCTCGCTGGAAGTCAACTTCGACGGCGAGCGCCTTACCCTCGAAACCCCCGTGGCACGCCCCATCAAGGAGGCGATTGTCACAATCGGCGGCGTCTCCACCGACGACGTCGATCCCGCGACGATGGAATCGCGCAAGGTGCCGGGGCTGTTCTTCGCCGGCGAAGTGCTCGACATCGACGGCCCCACGGGCGGCTACAATCTCTCCCTCGCCTTCGCCACCGCCCACCTTGCCGTCAGCACGATCGTCAAGCGGGCGTCTTAAGTAATCACGCGCTTCGGCCGAACATCATTTCCCGGCTTTCATCTCGGCCACGGAGGCGGCAATCGCGTCGACCATGAAGTCGACCTGCTCCTTCGTGAGTCCGTAGATCGGCAGATGGGTGTAGCGTTCGTCGAACACCTTCTCCGTCACGGGGCAGGTCGCCGCGATTTTCTTCTCGTCGCAGCCCTTGCCGATCGCCGCGCTGAAGCGGTAGATCGGCCCGAAGTGCGGGATGTTCGTGACGCCCTTCTCCTCCAGCTTCGCCTTCAGCGTCTGCACCGTGCCGCCGCAGATCTTCGGGTCGATCTGGAGCTGATAGAGGTGGAACGTCGGCTTGACCTTCGCGTCGCCCAGAAGCTGCGGCATCACGCCGGGGATCTTCGACAGACGCTTCGTCACGTACGTCGCGAGACGCGTGCGCTCGCGCAGGATGCGGTCGTAGCGCTTGATCTGCAGCAGGAGCCCGAGCGCCTGGATTTCGGTGACGGACGCGTTGTTGCTCGCCTGGTACCGGACCCGTCCCTTGCCCTTGATGAGCGAGACGTTGTAGAGCCAGTTCTTGATCTTCGACGAGAAGTCGACGCCCAAAAAGCGCGCGCGCCGCGCCTCCGCGCGGTACTCCGGCACATTCGAGACGAAGATGCCCCCCTCGCCGAGCGAGGTGCAGTTCTTGACCTCGTGCGTCGAGAAGCAGCCGAAGTGGCCGATCGTGCCGAGCTTGCGGCCCTTGTACTCGCCGCCGAAGCCGTGCGCCGCGTCCTCCATCACGACGATGTCGTGCTTCTTCGCGACCTTCATGATCGCGTCCATGTCGCAGGGATAGCCGCCGATGTGCACAGGGACGATGATCTTCGTCTTCCGCGTGATCTTGCGCGCGACGTCCTTCGGGTCCATGTTGACGGTGCGCGGGTCGACGTCGGCGAAGACAAGCTTCGCGCCGACCGAAAGCGGATACGCCACCGTCGCGATGAACGTGTTCGTCGGCACGATCACCTCGTCGCCCGGCCCCACGCCCGCGTAGCGGTAGCCGAGCTCCAGCGCCGCCGTGCAGTTCGTGACGAAGAGCGAGCTCCCCTCCTCCACGCCGAGATACTTGTCGACGGCCTTCTCCAACTCGGCGACCTTGTCGCCCATCGAGAGCTTGCCGGGCGGCGTCGACACCTTGCCGAGCGCGGCGATGGCGGCCTTTACGTCCTTCAGCGCCGCGTTGTACTTCGCCCCCTTGCCCTGCATCAGGAACTTCACGATCTCGAACGTGTCGACCGCGTTGTAGTTCTCGCCCACGGCCGCCCACGGGACCTTCGTGTCGCCGGTGTTGTACCTGAAGTCGCTTGACTCGTTGCCCATTTTCTTGACCTTTCTTTTTCCGACCGCATTACCAGTCGATCTTGTCTTCGATGAAGGAATACGTGTAACCCGCGTCGTGCACCATCTTGACGGCGGTCAGCAGTTTCTCGCGCGAGTCGGGCTGGTAGGCGAAGTAGTCCTTGTACCAGTACTCCTCGTGCGTCGCGTGGACCAGGAACTCCTTGCCGATGGCCAAGCGCATGCGCGCGGGGATGTCCTCGAGCCGGTAGAGGTTGAGGCACGGCGCGCCGCTGTGGAACGACATGAAGTTGCACCCCGTCGCCTTGTCGTGGAGCCAGTTGTACGTGCCGTGCGTGACGGCGAGCTGTTCGGGCACCAGGTGATTGTAGCCGCACGCGGACACGCTGATGTCGTCGCCGCCGCCCGGACGCCAGAACATGGCCGTCTCCGGCTTGCGGTTGTTCTCGATGCGCATGCCGTGGCCGTAGGGCAGGATCGTCCGGTCGCCGTTGTAGGCGTAGCGCTTGCCGCCCGAGCACCAGATCGCCTTGGCGCCGCAGTCCCGGAGCGCCATGCAGCCCTCCTTCGACATCGGTCCCCAGTGAGGCGTGACGGCCTTCGCGAACATGCCGGGACCCGCGAAGCGCTCGACCTCGCGCGTGATCGCGTTCCACGTGAACTTGACGTCGTCGTAGTCGGCGTTGATCCACGGGTAGTCGGGGAACTCGGAGTAGGAGTGGAAGCCGAAGCGAAGCCAGTCCTTGGCGGACTGGAACTCGTCGCGCCACGTGCCGGGCATGTCCCTGAGCGTGAACTCCGCGCCGCGCGCGCCGTAGTAGAAGTCGTTGCGGTAGAACACGTTGAACTGCGCCTTGAGGCCGTACTTCTCGTACGCCTCCTTAAAGGCGGAGAAGAGCGGGTGGCTCCAGCAGGACTTCGGCTTGTCGCGGGCGAGGTCGCGGAACACGAAGATCACGTCGTCGATGTAGAACGCCGCGCGATTGCCCTTGATGTTGCGCGTGCGCCGCACCTCGGCGTCGGTGATGGTTGGCCCGAGCTCCTGCGCCGACTCAAGCGCGCGCATCTTCGCGGCCTGGCGCTCGGGCGACTCCGCCCGCACGTTCTTGATCTCGTCGCCGGCCCCGCCCTTCGTCGCGCAGCCGGCCAACGCGGCGGCCGCGCCACCGATTCCATACGAAATGAACTCTCTTCTGTTCATGCGGCTGATCCTTTCTTTAATCC
>JAFRNO010000685.1 GCA_017430155.1 Kiritimatiellia bacterium
GACGGCCGCATCCGCGAACGCGGAGCGTCCGCCGAACTTCTCCGGCCCGCCCTTCTCCGTGCCGCGTCCCGTCACGGTCGTGTGCTTCGTGTTCTCCTGATGCGCCGTGAGCGGATGGCGGTAGGCGTCCGCGCGGTGGAGGCACTCCGCCACGACCACCCACGGATTGTTGGTGGCGCAGTAGAAGTTGTGCCCGCCGCGGCGTTCGTGGTAGAAGTCGTTGTCCGCCTCCTGCGCGAGCGTCCACATCACGGGATACGCGCCGAAACGCGCCACCCAGTAGCGCGCGAGGCGGTCGATCGCGGCGGGGTCGTCGGCGAGCTTCTGGTTCATCTGGGACGCAAAGAAGAACTCGGCGTTCGCGTGGACGAGTCCCTTCTCGGCGAGGTACTGGTAGTAGCGGTCGGTGAGCTGGAAGCCGGGGATGTCGGATGCGTCCACCTTGCCGTCTTCGACGTTGAACTTCGCGCCGATGGGCTCGGACTGGAGCACGGTGAAGCCCTGCGCCGCGCGCCGGTCGACGATGTACTTGAAGTGCGAGGCGGCACCCGTCGCGCCTGCGTGCGGACCGGGCTCGTCGATCTCCTCCTTGTAGAGGCCCCAGTGCGTGTCGCCAAGGTAGAAGAACGGCGTGCCGTCCGCGTAGGCGAAGTGCTTGGCGCCTTTCGCCGTCTTCACGAAGCCGCGCTTGTAGATCTCGAGGTTGCCCGTGTACGGCTTCGCCTCCAGCACACCGGTCTTGCCGTTGAGCGCGGCGTCGCAGCAGCAGGTGGTGGACCAGCTCCAGCGTCCGGGCTTCGTGGGCGCGAAGCGCACGCGGAAGGTCTTGCCGCCGTCCCAGAAGCCGGGACGCGACACCTTCTCGCCGGAGTCGTGCGTGAACACGGCGTCGAACGTCACAGCGTCCGCGCCCGTCGCATCGTAGTCCGCGCCCGCCTCGAAGGCGAGCTCCGTCGCGCGCCACGTCTCCACGTCCGCGTCACACACAGTCGCCACACATGCGGCCACTGCCAGAGTTAGTATTGCTTTTTTCATAAGAATTGCACGCGCCAGGCGCAGGATGCCGCAGACGGTTTCACGCTGTGCGGGACCGTGATCTCAAAGACGCGGCCGGCGGCGCGTTGATCCGGCATCGATCCCATGTGGCGGCGCCAGGAACCGCTTCGTTCCTCGATCCGCACCTGCGCGTTGGACGGCAGTTCGTAGCGGATCGCGCCGTTGACGGCCACGACGCCGTCCTTCTCGCGCCAGAACGCGGCGTTCGGCTGGGCAAGGGACTGCTCGACGGTGGTGACCACGGGCAGTTCGCTCGTCGACGTGATGCCCGTCACCGAAACGTCGACGCACTCTGCCGAGAAACGCCAGCGCGTGCAGGCCGTGAGCCCGGCGCGGTCCAGCGTGAAATGGACAGTCGTCCCGTCCGCCGCGCAGTCTTCCGCGCGGTTGCGGCTCTTCCAGTCCACCGTGTCGACGTCGTACGAGGTCGTGCCGGGGATGTGCCGCCAGTTCCAGAGCGGGAAGATGTCGCGGTATTCGTCGCCCGTCACGTACGTGAAGAGCGCACCATCGGCAAGATGCGCGCCGAGGAGGTTGTCCTCGTTGACGCGCTCCGTTCCCCTGATGTGCGCCGTTTCGCACTTGACGGCGGCCATCCAGCGTTCGGTGCGGTACATCCCCGTCGCGCTGTTCGGGAACCAGGTGAGTCCGAGATGCGGGACCTCGGCGCGCTCGCCGCGGAGATCGGCCCGGCAGTCGCGGAAGATGCGCACGGCATTCGGGCGACCCGTGCGGGCCAGCCACCAGGACGCGGCCAGCGGGGTCAGGCCCTTCAGACGCTGCGCGTTCTCCGTGAACTGACGGCCGACGGAACCGATGTCCATCGATCCGCGCCAGACCGTCGGACGAAACCCCTTGTCGAGGAGGTTCTCCAGAATCGCCAGCTTGTCGTCGGGGAAATCAAGTCCCGTCCCCGAGAAGATCACGGCGAAGCGCGCGATTGAAAGGATGTAGGCCGCGCCGTAGTTCCCGAACTGCGCCTGGTTGCCGTGCTGGTGGAAACTCCAGTCGGTCTGGATGCCCTCCACGGTTTTGCTCAGCGCGACTTCTGTGGCGATGGCGTCCCGTGCCGCCCGCGCGTCCGGGGCCTTGCCCTCCAGGAGCGCACGCATGAGGACGCACTCCGCGAGCCAGACCTTGTTCTGCCCGGTCATCCGGATGCCGCTCTCCTGCATCAGCTTCACGACGCCCGTGCGTTCCTCGGCGGTGAGCGCGTCGTCCATCAGAAGCGCGCTCGCGCCGACGCTGAGCGGCACGCCGATCTGGTTCCACCACCAGTTGGGGTTGCGGAAGCGTCCGTTCAGCCAAAAGCCCAGCGCCTTGTGGAACGCCTGTTCCGTCTCGGGCGTGCGACGCGCGCTGGCAAGCGCTTTCAGGTTCTTCAGATGCTCGTTCGCCGGCCATTGGCTACGGAGCACGGTCGTATAGTCGACCGACGGCCACGAGCCGTCCGCCCGTTGCTCGCGGATCAGCCGTTCCACGTGCTTCTCCGAGACGCCGCCGCTCTCCGCCACCGTCCGTATGTTGGAATCGGCCACCGGCGGCACGCCGCCCATCTTCGCGATCTCCGAGTAAACGAGCGCGTTCGTATCTTTGAGCACGCGCACGAAGTTCGCCTTCACCCGTTCAAGCGACGCATCCCCCTCTTCGCCTCCGTATGCAAGGGCAACGAAGGCAAACACGGCACAAAACACAATTCGACAAGTCTTCATCTTTGCAACGCTCCTTTTTCTTCGTTGGATTATTGCGCGGACGTGAGCTCCGTGCGCCGTTTCCACTTCGCGTGGAAGGCTTTTGACGCCTTGCTCTTACCTTGAAAATTGACCATGTAGAGGCGCGCCTTGCGCGTGTTGATGTTCGCCTC
>JAFRNO010000686.1 GCA_017430155.1 Kiritimatiellia bacterium
ACGACCAGAACCGCTACTACCTCGCGCATCGCGTGGCGATCGACGACGCCCAGGAGGCCTGGTTCGTGCAGACGCATCTCGACTTTTCCGACGAGACCTTCCGCGCGGAGCAGATCCGCGACCTGATCGACGACTTCGCCGACTACCCCCGCGTGGTCATCGCGGGCGACTTCAACACCATTCTCCACAACGCCGACGGCACCACCCAGATGAAGTGGGACGACGCCGCGCTCTTCACCGCCGCGGGCTACACCCCGGCCGAGACGACGCAGCGCGGCCTTTCCGCCAGAGCGATCGACAACGTCTTCGCGCGCGGGTTCGCGATGGAGGACGTGTCCAGCCATCCCCACCAGTCGCTGAGCGACCACCGCGCGACCAGCTGCACGCTGCGCCCCCTCGCCGCCGGCGAGGTGCAGCTGCCCCCGCCCCCGCCGCCGATGCACTACACCGGCCAGGCGCGCGTCCCGGCGATTGCCGCCAACCCCGCCTACACCGTGTCGGTGGAAGGGGACGCGACGGCGGTCGGCGACTATCCGGTGACGGTCGCGCTCGCGGACCCGGCCACGACGCGGTGGTCCGACGGCTCCACCACCACCCTCCAGTACACGTTCACCGTCACAAAGGCGCGCAACGGATGGACGGCGCCGCCGACGTTCAGCAAGTTCCGCTGGACCTGCGGCGAGGCCCCCGGCGTCCTCTCCCTGGGCGCCTCCGCCTACGGCACGCCCGCCGCCAGCCTGACGCCCGAGCAGCTCGCCGCCCTCGGGGAGGGCACCTGGACGGTCAACGTGGCCGTGGCGGAAACCTCCGATTACTTCGGCTGCTCAACGACCTTGACCTTCCGCGTGGTCGAGCCGTTCCTCTACACGCTCCACACCAACGGCACGCCCGTGGTGGACCTCACCTTCGGCATGTGGCCCGAGGCGCGCACGCTGTACGTGGCCTGGGGCGGGACGGACGGAGGCGAGGACATCGACGCCTGGGAGCACGTGCGCGAGGCGGCCACGGTGCCCGCGAACGCCACGTCCATCAGCGGCGTCGCCCTCCCGGAGGGCGTCGGGACGTCCTACGGCAGCGTCCGCTTCTTCATCCGCGCCTACTGCGACACGTTCGACTACGTCCGCGACGGGCTCGTGGGGCTCTGGGACGCGAAGGACAACGCGGGGCCCTATCTCCACGACGCCAACGCGGCCGTCTGGACGAACCTCGCGGGAGGGGCGTCCTTCCAGATGCCGTCGGCCGGCTGGACGTTCAACGAGGACCACCTGTTCCTGGGGAAAAACGTGCGCCCCACCCTCGCGCTAGCCACGCTGAAGAACTTCACGGCCCGGACGGCGGAGATCGTCTGCCACACGGACGGCGACTTCGACTTCACCCAGACCGGGCGCTCCGCCATCCTCAACGTCGGCAACGACGGTCTCGTCAGCTACCGCGGCGCCAACAACTACTTCATCCACGCGATATTCGTCAACAGCGAAGACCGCTGGGCGTACTACATGCCCAACCTGAATTCCCCCTACAACACCATCGCGAACGCCACCTCGTTCAACAGCTTCTCGATCAACGCCTACCCGGACGCCGCGGAATCCTCGCTGTACGTCAACGACTCGCTTTTCGTGCAGGGAACAACGGGATACTTCCATATCGACAAGACCAGCTACAAACACAACAGCAACCTGCAGATCGGGCTCGACCGCGGGAAGGCGTACATCTCGTCCGTGCGCCTGTACGACCGCGTGCTCACGGCCGCCGAGCGCCGGCGCAACCTCGGCGTCGACCAGGATCGCTACCTGGGCGGACGCGGCCATCTGGCGGCGACGGGGCTGATCAAGGTGCCGGTGCCGTTCTCCGTGGACAAGATCCGCGCCGGCGCCGCGGTGACGGGTGCGACGCTGCACTTCACGGCGGCGGACGGCGACCGTGCGATCTACTTCGCGCGCGGGGCGCGCGACGCGGGCGCTTCGATGGACGACTGGCAGCAGTCCATCCGCGTCGGCACCGCGCCGGCCGGATCCTCCGTCGCCACCGTGGTGTTCCCGGAGGGCGTCGAGGCCGGCGGCTTCCGTTTCTTCCTCGTGTCCGATCCGGGGACTGCCGCCTACGTGCAGGACGGGCTGGTTGCGCAGTGGGATGCGGTCGAGAACGCGGGGGCGGGTCTGCACGTCGCCGGCGCCGCCGTCTGGAAAGACCTCGCGGGGTCGTACGACTTCAACTTCTCCTCGCGCACCCACGCCTTCGCGGACGGACTGCTGGCGTTGCCGAAGGGATCGGCGGTGACCGTGACGCTGGCCGAGTTCGCGGACTGCACGAACAAGACGGTGGAGATTGTCTGCCGGACGGACGAGGGGTTTGACACGACAAATAACAGCCGCGCGGACATCGTGAACGCGGGGGGCGACTGCGTCATCTGCTACCGCGGCGGCGGCGGATACATGATCCTCGGCATCTACGCCAATCCCGCCGACCGCACGGCGTACTACACAATGAACACGGCGTCGCCCCACAACACCGCCGCGCGGATTCGTACGCTCTCCAGCTACTCGCTCGTCTACGACGCGGGAGACTATAGCAAGAACTCGTCGTTGCGCGTGAACGACGACCTCTTCACGACCGGGGTGAGCGACAATCCGAAAAACTGGTACTACAGTACGACGTTCAACCACAACCAGAAAGCGCAAATCGGTCTCTCCCGCGGAAACCAGTACATCGCGAGCCTCCGCATCTACGATCGTGTGCTGACGGCGGCGGAGCGGACCGCGAACTATCGGGTCGACCGGGCGCGTTTCCTCGTGCCGGCGCCGCGTGACGTCTCGCCCTACACGGTCGTCCACGCCGCGACGACCTTGATTTTCCGCTAGCGTTGCATCTCATCATTATTTCGTCTTGCCGAAGTTTGATGGCGTAATCTGCGCTACGTACTTTACGCCATGACGATATTGTGGTATAATTCTCGCAAATGAAACCGACAAATCCATTTATCGTTCGTGGTTATCGCGGTCCAGAGTACTTCTGCGACCGAAAAAAAGAGACGCGGAAGGTCGTCTCCGCATTGACGAACGAGCGGAACGTGACGCTCATGGCGCCAAGGCGCTATGGGAAGACGGGGCTTGTCCGAAACATCTTCCACCATCTGCCGCAAGATGTCATCCCGGTGTATGTCGACATCTATTCCACGACGAATCTTCAGGAATTCACGCAGATGTTCGCGGCGGCCGTTCTGGGCGCCCTGGACACGGTGGCAGATAAGGCGTTTGCGGCGATTGGCCGTTTCTTCCGCGCCGTACGCCCCACGGCGACGCCGGATGGCTTGGGCGGCGTGACGTTTTCCTTTTCAGTGGAGAAGGCACATGTGGAAACGACGCTGAAGGGTGCATTTGACTACCTGGCCTCGAAGGAAAAGCGCGTTGTTGTGGCCATTGACGAGTTCCAGCAAATCCTCGAGTATCCCGAGAAGGGGACCGAGGCGCTTTTGAGGAGCTACATACAGTTTTTGGAGAACGCCAATTTCATTTTTGCCGGATCGCGCCACCACTTGATGGGCGAAATGTTCACGTCGCCTCGTCGCCCGTTCTATCAATCAACGGATATTCTTTCGCTGGACGTGATACCGGTCGATGCCTACTCGCCATTTGCGGAAAAGTTCTTCACGGATGCGAAGCGCGCCTTCTCGCCCGAGGTGTTTTCAAGGCTCTACCATCGATTCGAGGGCGTGACGTGGTATGTGCAAAGTGTCCTGAATCGCATTTGGAGCGAAGGCGGTGGATTGGAGTCGGACCGCGACGTGGAGGATGCGGTTGACGGATTGGTCGAGGACCGGGCAATGACGTTTCACGACCTCATGGAATCACAGACGGATGTGCGGCGGACCTTGCTCAAGGCGATTGCGGCGGAGGGAACCGTTTCCGAGATAACTGCGGGTGCCTTCCTCTCGCGCCACGGCCTCGTCGCGCCGTCGTCGGTCCGCGCCGCCTTGCCAGGTCTTATCGAGCACGATCTCGTCTATCGCACTCAGTCCGGATACATTGTCTACGACTATCTGCTGGCAGAGTATCTCCGTCGGATTGGAGATGCTACTTGTCGTCCGCTTCTTTGATTGGGACCGCTGCTGGCTTTACGGCGACGGCGGCAAATGGTATAATGACGGGCACACAACCACTTTATCCGTTTTCAGAAAGGAACAACCATGAACCGTAAAGAATTCATCAAGCTGGCATCGGGAGCCGCCGTGCTCGCGACGGCCGGCTGCACCACGGCGGCGCCGAAAGATGCCGCGAAGCCCGCGCCGAAGAAGGTGGACGCGGTGACGTCCGCGACGCCCGTGATCAAGTGGAAGCCGTTCCCCGACGTGAAGAAGGTGCGCGTCGTGCAGTGGGGCATGCGCCACGAGCACGCGGACGGCAAGTTCAAGTCGGTGAAGAAACTGCCCAACGACTACGAGCTCGTCGGCATCGTGGACGACCTCTCGTCGAAGACGCTCGCGGAGAAGCGCGGCTTCAAGCTGTACGACGGCGTGCCGCGCCTCACGCCCGAGCAGGTGTGGGACATGGCCGCCAAGAAGGAGATCCAGTGCGTGTTCGTGGAGGTGACGAACGACGACCTTCCCGGCATCGCCTGGAAGTGCGCGAAGCACGGCCTCGCGATGCACATGGACAAGCCGGCCGGGCAGAAGTTCGCCCAGTACGAGGCGCTCGTCAAGTTCTGCCAGGCGCGCGGCATCCCGCTCCAGATGGGCTACATGTTCCGCGTCAACCCCGCGATCAAGTTCTGCCAGAAGATCGTGAAGGACGGCTGGCTCGGAGAAATCCTCAACGTCGAGGCGGACATGGACCACAACTACGGCAGCGACGTCTATCCCGCCTACATCGCCTCCTTCAAGGGCGGCCAGATGTACAACCTCGGCTGCCACCTCGTGGACTTCATCTACCCGATGATGAAGGGCATGCCCTCGCGCGCGCACGTCGTGAAGATGCCGGCGCCCGGCGACCCCGCGGGCTCCGCCACGCACTGCGTGAGCGTCTTGGAGTGGGGGAACGCTACCGTGATGCTGCGCACCACGCGCAAGGCCGCGTGCTGCAGCCGCCTCCTGCGCATCCAGGGCACGAAGGGCGCCGTGGACCTCCGTCCGATCGAGCGCTTCGACGGCAAGCCCACCACGCTGGAGCTGCGCCTCGCGCACGACGTGCCCGGCTACAAGAAGGGCAAGCACGTCGTCGACTGCGGCATCCAGAAGGACCGCTACGCCGACCAGCTGAAGGAGCTCGCGGACATCGTGCGCGGCATCACCCCCAATCCCGACCTCTACGACCACGACATCGCCGTGCACAAGGTCACGTTGATGGCCAGCGGAGCGTAGGCGAATGGAAAATGTAAAATGAAGAATGGAAAATGAGGAGCGTGGTGCCGAATCGAGACGGAGTGGGAAGAATGACTGGTAAATTGGCGGTTCTCTTTTCCGCGGGGGCGCTGGCCGCCGGTGCGGCTGTTTTCCATGTCGATCCGAAGGCGACGCCGGGCGGCGACGGTTCATTCGCGAAGCCGTTCGCCACGCTCGCGGCGGCGCGCGACGCCGTGCGCGCGGCGCGCCAGGCGTCGCAGATATCCCCGGCGGAGTCCGTGGAGATCGTGCTCGCGCCGGGCGACTACGTGCAGGCGGAGAGCTTCGCGCTGGACGACCGCGACGGAGGCATGTCGGCGGAGCTGCCCGTCGTCTGGAAGGCGGCGCATGCGGGGACGGCGCGCGTCGTGGGCGGCGCGCGCGTGCCGGTTGCGGCGTTCAAACCCGTCACGGACGCGGCCGTGCTCGCGCGTCTCCCCGAGGAGGCGCGCGGGAAGGTGCTGCAGGTCGATCTCTCGGGAATCCTCCCCGGCAAGATCCCGCCGATGGCCCTTGCGTTCGGCGGTGCCCCCACCGCGCCGATGCTCTTCCTGAACCACCGCTTCGGCACGCTCGCGCGCTGGCCGAACGCGGACTACACCTTGTTCTCGAAGTGCGTGGACCACGGAGCCAAGATCAAGATGACGTCCGGCGGCGGCAGCGTGAACAAGCCCGGCGCGTTCATCTATTCCGATCCGCGCGCGAAGCGCTGGAACTTCGCGGAGGGCGTGTGGATGAACGGGTACTGGACGCACGACTGGGACAACCACTCCGTGAAGGCCGCGTCCTACGGCGCGGAGAACGGCACGAACGACGTGATCCGCCTCGCCGCCACCATCCCCTACGGCGTGATGGGCCGCACGTGGGGACGCAAGGAGCGCCGGTTCTACGTGTTCAACCTGCTCGACGAGCTGGACGCGCCGGGCGAGTGGTATCTCGACCGCGCGCGCAAGGTGCTTTACCTCTGTCCGCCGGAAGGGGGATTGAAGGAGTCGGACGAGGTGTTCGTGGCGGTATTCAAGGACTCGCTCGTCTCGGCCAAGAAGATCGCGCATGTCCGCTTCGAGGGGATTGTCTTCGAATACGCCTACGGGACGGGCGTGGCGATTGCCGGCAATGACGTCCAGCTCGTCGGCTGCCGCATGGCGTGTTGCGGCGGGACGGGCGTGTCGCTGCACGGCGACCACAACGTGATGCGGAACTGCGAGGTGGCTCAGGTCGGGCGCGCGGGCGTGTCGGCGGGCGGCGGCGACCGGAAGACGCTCCGCCGCGCGGAGTCCGTGTTCGAGAACAACCACGTGCACGACTTCGGCGTGTTCCAGCGCACGTACGCGCCGGGCTTCGGCGTGAGCGGCTGCGGCATCACGCTGCGTGCGAACGTGATGCACGACGCGCCGCACTCGGCCGTCCTCTACGGCGGCAACGAGCACCTCTTCGAGTACAACAACGTCTACAGCGTGCTGCTCGAGACCGGCGACGCAGGCGCGTACTACACGGGACGCGACTGGACCACGCAGGGCAACCTGCTGCGCTTCAACTACACGCACGACCTCGGCGCGGAGGGCGAGATGGCCAACACGATGGGATTCTACTTTGACGACTGCGACTGCGGCGACGAAGTGTACGGCAACGTGTTCCACAACGTGTCGCGCGGCATCATGGTGGGCGGCGGACGCGAGCATCCGATCCGCAACAACGTCTTCTCGCGCTGCCTCGTGGGGATGTCCATCGACTGCCGCGGCATGACGTGGAAGCACTGGAACAGCGTTTCGGAGGGCGGCAGCTCGTGGCTGCTGGAGGACAAGGCGAAGGCGTTCGACTACACGAACGGCGCGTGGGCGGCGCGCTATCCGCGCCTCGCGGACATCATGAACGCCTATCCGCGCGAACCGCTCTACAACCCCGTGGAGAACAACATTTTCATTGACTGCAGGCAGCAGGTGCTCGCCCTCGGCAAGGAGGCGCCGATGGCGCGCATGGCGCCGATCGCGAACAACGTGGTGGTGAACACGCGCGGCACGAACGGCGTGAAGTGCGCGTCGGTCGACGCGCGGATCGCCGCCGGTTTCACGGTCCTCAACGGCTCGACCAACGCGCCGTGTGCGTTCGGGTTCGCGGACGCGGCGAACGGAGACTTCCATTTCCTGCCCGGGGCGGAGATCCTGAAGGTCTGCCCCGGCTTCCAGCTTCTGCCGCTCGAGCGCATCGCCGCGGAACCGTCCGACGGAACGTCCGACTCCGACCGCCTCGAAGCCGCGATCAAGTCCGCCTGCGCGCCGGGCGGGACGCGTCGCGTCGTGCTCGGCGCGAACCCGGCGCGCCCTGACGGGCACTGGCTCATCGACCGCGCCATCCTCCTGCCCGACGACTTCACGCTCAAGCTGGACGGCGCGTGGGTGGAGTTGGCGCCGGGCGTGCAGGACAACCTCATCCGCAATGTGGGC